>JAJXVC010000131.1 GCA_021782295.1 bacterium
TCGGCATCGCGCGTACCTTCGGCCACTAACACCTCGAGCGGTACGCGACCGAGGAAGCACGCGCGCCGACGCGAAGGCGTGACGAATGCTTGCATCGCTGGCGCTGGTAGCGGCGGTCGCCGCCCCGGCAAAGAGCTCGAACGCCTTTCTGAACGATTTCGGCGGTACGTGGCGCTGTAGCGCGAAGGGCGAACCCGCGTCGCTCTGGAGAATCGGCCGCGAGCCCGGGAGCCGTTGGGTTCGCGTCGATTGGGGCATTCGCGCCGACGGCCGCCCCAGCGGGAGCGCATTCGTCGGATATATTCCGGCGCGCGGTGTTTGGTTCTATCGCGATTTCCACGGTGGCGGGAGTTACGCAAATTTACGTGGTACGCGCGCGAAGGACGGGACCTGGACCTGGAGCGGACCGTTTTATCCGTATTCCGCGCCGCTTGGAAGCGCGCCGCTCGCCGGCCGTATCACCTGGAAACGCAGCGATGCGAGGCACGTTCTACGCACCTTCGCATCGCTGGAACACGGCACGCTCGTGCCGCATGGCGGTGATATCTGCACCGCGCAGTAGCTCTTACTGGGCGACCGCTTTCACATCGGCGGCGGTAACCGGACTCGCTGCGTTCCCCCACGACGAACGAACGTAGGAAATGACGGCGGCGATATCCGCATTCGAGAGGGTCGATCCCCACGGCGGCATCATGCCGTTGTAGCTTTTGCCTTTGACGGTAACAGCGCCCTTGAGACCGTATTTAACGATGTGAATAACCTTCGTCGCATCACCGGTCACTGTCGGGTTTCCGGCGAGCGGTGGGAAGGCTCCGGCAACACCGATGCCGGTCGCTTGGTGGCAACTCGCGCAGTTGGTATTGTAGACCGAGGCTCCGGCGGCATTTGCCGTCGCTGCTGCGGGGCTCGTCGCCGCCGCTGGGCTACCGGCCGGCGATGCTGCAGCAGAGCTTTGCGGCGCACTGCCGGCAGTGGATGAAGAACTCGTCGTGTTCTTCGAGCATGCGGAGAGGGCGAACAGCAAGCCCGCCGCAACGAAACCGATTTTTCGGAGTGAACTCATATTCTATCGGCGCTCCTTTACGCTTGGTACCCCTACGAGTAGCGGCGACGATTTGCCTGCTACCGACGCTGCGCGAGCGTTCCAAAGATTGCGGCGCAGCCCCGGTGCGAGATATTGCGCGCGGGTGGGATGCTTAGCGCGGGTCGAAGGCTCCGGTGAGGATCATCTGCTCGGCGAGAAGGCGCGCGCGTCGATAGCGTACGATCTCCTCGCGCGAACTCTGTGGAGGGAGCGCGGCAAGAATCACGTCGAGCTCTTCGTCGAACGCATCGGCGAGCGAGCGCGGAGTATAATCGCCCGGAAAGCGCAAGCGTTGCGCGATCATCAGGCGGTAGATGCGATCGGTCGCGAGATCTTCCATGTAGCCGTCGAGCAGACTCGCGCCACGCCCATCGAGTACGCCCTTCCGGTAGCGAATCACGGTGCGAATCGCCGCCCGCGTTCCCTCCAGCGTCTTCTCCCCGACGCCGATCGGTGCCGGGCGCAGATCGGGGTGGAGATCGGCGCCGGGCGTGAGGTAGGCTAACTGATTCGGATCGGGAAATTGCGCGACCGCAATCGCGTTTTGATCGGGGTGCCCGGTCCACGCGCCGTCCATACCGCAGAGCGCTTCGTTGCGTTTGTCGCGCTCGAGCACGTCGAGGGCGCGCGCATTGAGTGCGGCATCCTCGCGGCTCGGATAGAGCGCGGTCATTCCACCGATCGCCAAGACGCCGTGCCGGTGGCAGATCTGCGGCAGCAGCGTGCGGAGGTGCTGAAAAAACGGAACGTCGAGCGGAATCGTATTCCGATCGGGAAGAACCCATTGCGGATCGTTGAGATTGAAGTGGATCAACGACGCCATATAATCCCACCGACCAAGGTTTAATCCCAGAATCGAATCGCGAAGATTATAGAGAAACTCTTCGATCTCATACGCAAGCGAATGCGCTTCGACCAACGCCATGCACGAGATCGCGTGCTCCGGCCAGCCGCGTGCCGCCGAGACCGCGGCGAAAAGATCGCGCCAGAAGAGTGCTTCCTCGGCGGATTCGCTCTTGGGAATGTAGAGCAGCAGCCCGTGCGGCAATTCTTCGAGCTCGAGCGAATAGGCCAACAGTGCGACGTCGAAGACCGAAGCGCTCGCGAGTTCGTCGTCGACGATACCGGCTTGCGAGAGGTGGAGCGGACGCACGCGCGTCCAGACGACCGCATCGCGTCGCTCGATGCCGACGCTCTTCCCGCGTTTGCGATCCTCGTAGGTGAGCGTTCCGCGCAGTGCCGCGGCGACGTTGCGATGCCCGAGGAGCAGGTGCTCCCACTCGTTGACCATCGAGTCTTCGAGATCGAGCATGATCCCGGGAGCGCCGGAGTTGATCATTTTCACGACGAGTTCGGCATCGTCGGCCGGCCCGGTCATTTGATTGCGTTGGTCGCTCGCCCATGCCGGAAGATCGATCTTCCACTCCGAGTTCGTCGCCGTTGATGGCGGCAAGTAGGTGGGAAGATCGCCGACGTGGGCGCGCGCGAGCCGTTCGGTGCGCGCGCGGACCAGGCGTTGTTGTTCGGGCGTGAAGCGTCGATGGAGCGGCAGGAAGAACTCCGCGAATCCCTCGGCGAGGTCGGCTTTTAAATCGAAGCCGGATGCGGCGACATTCACGCGCCGACGGCAATCTGCACGGCGGATTCGTAGAATTGCTCGCTCTCCGTCGAACCGTGAAGCGCGGTCGTCGAGGATTGTCCCTCGCTGACGACCGAGGCGACTTCGTCGAAGTACCCGGTTCCAACTTCGCGTTGATGGCGCGTCGCCGTGTAGCCGAATTCTTCGGCGGCGAACTCCGCTTGTTGGAACTCCGCGTAGGCGCTCATGCCGCGCTCTTTAAAATCGTGCGCGAGCGTGAAGAAGCTATGGTTGAGCGCGTGGAAACCCGCGAGCGTAATGAACTGAAATTTGTAACCCATCGCGCTGAGACGCTCGCGAAATTCGGCGATCGTCGTATCGTCGAGCTTGCGTTTCCAGTTGAACGACGGCGAGCAATTGTAGGCGAGCAGCTTTCCCGGATAACGCGCGTGAATTGCGTCGGCAAATTGCTTGGCCTCTTCGAGATTCGGTTCGGAGGTTTCGACCCAGAGAAGATCGGCGTGCGGCGCGTACGCGAGCCCACGCGCGATCGAGGCCTCGATACCGTTGCGAACGCGGAAGAAACCCTCGCTGGTCCGTTCGCCGGTGCAGAAGGCTTTGTCGCGCGGATCGATATCGCTGGTCACCATTTGCGCGGCCATCGCATCGGTACGGGCGATGATGAGCGTCGGCACATCGAGGACGTCGGCGGCGAGTCGCGCCGAAATGAGGTGGCGTACCGCCTGTTGCGTGGGAATCAGCACTTTGCCGCCGAGATGGCCGCATTTTTTCTCGCTGCTGAGTTGATCTTCGAAATGCACGCCGGAGGCGCCGGCCTCGATCATCGCTTTCATCAGTTCGAAGACATTGAGTGCGCCGCCGAAACCCGCTTCGGCGTCGGCGACGATCGGCAGGTAGGAATCGGGGCCGCCCTTGCCTTCGAGCGATTCAATTTGATCGTATCGGGCGAGCGCGCTATTGAGGCGCTTCACGAGGGTCGGGACGCTGTTGACGGGATAGAGCGATTGATCGGGATAGATCTGCCCGCTGACGTTGGCGTCGGCGGCGACCTGCCAACCGCTACAGTAGAGCGCTTTGAGCCCTGCCTTCGCGGCTTGGATCGCTTGCCCGCCGGTCATCGTTCCGAGCGCTGCGACGGGCTCATCTTCATGCAGGCTCGCCCAAAGGCGAGCGGCGCCGAGGCGCGCGAGCGTCTGTTCGACGACCACGCTGCCTTGCAGGCGAACGACCTCTTCGGGCCGGTAGCGACGCTCGATGCCCTTCCAGCGCGGGGCAGTGGCCCAGTCGGCGGCGATGGCGGCGGCTCTACGATCGATGCTCACGATGCGGTTCAATCCTCCCCTAGGTTCATATTGGATGAAAGCAAACATCCAGTTGGATCGGTCTATTGGATGACAGCAAATGAATCGTTGGATGTATGCCAAGGTTATACAAAAGTCGAGACGCTATGTCAATATAGCGCCTCAACTATTTTCCAAGCGAAAGGATGGCGCTCCCGAAGGCGCGCCATCGGTGGATCTGTCGGTTAACTCTCGGGCAGGCGGAGCGAGGGCCGCGCGGCGAGATCCGGGCGAATTTCGACGTGCGCCGCGAGGCTGCGATCCATCAACTCCAATGCGCGGTCGAGCTGCGGATCGCGTTCGTTGCGGTAGTCCTGCGGCGCGATATCGACATCGTGGTCGGGATCGGTGCCGTAATTTTCGACCTTCCAGCCGACATCGACGAACCAGAACGAGTACTCCGGCTGCGTCGTCACCGTGCCGTCGACGAGGTGATGGTAGGGGTTGATGCCGATCACGCCGCCCCACGTGCGTTTGCCGACGAGCGGCCCGAGCCCATAGAGTTTGAACGCGTGGCTGAAGATATCGCCGTCGGAGCCGGCAAACTGATTGGTGATGCCGACGATCGGTCCGCCGACCGATTCCGGCGGATAGGGCTCGACCGGCCCGTAACGCGAGACATCGAAACCGATGCGTTTGCGATTGAGCTTCTCCAGCAAGAGCGGCGAGACGTGTCCGCCGCGATTGTAGCGAATATCAACGATCAATCCGCGTTTATCGAACTCGCTGAGATAGCCGCGGTGAAACTCCGCGAATCCCCATGGCCCCATATCGGGAACGTGAAGATAGCCGACCGCGCCGCCGCTCTTTTCGGCGACGTATCGGCGATTGCGTTCGACCCAGGCGCGATAGCGAAGCGGCGCTTCGTTCGCCAGCGTCTTCACCACGATCGTGCGTTCGTCACCGCGCTTATTGGCGATTCCCAACGCGACCTCGGTGCCGGCGGTGTTGACCAACAGACGATCGGGAGCGAGCTCTGCGCTGAGGCGCGTTCCTGCAATCGAAAGCAAGATGTCGCCTTCGCGGACATCGAGCCCCGGCTCGGCAAGCGGTGAATCGGCATTGCGATCCCACGAATCGCCGCGATAGATGCGTTCGATGCGGTAACCGTTGCGTTCGCTCTCCCAACGATAATCGGCGCCGAGAAATCCGCGGCGATACTGCGGCGGTATGCGCAGGTCGCCGCCCATCTCGTAGGCGTGCGAGGTACCGAGTTCGCCGTGCATCTCCCAGATCAGATCGGAGAGCTCGCTGCGCGTGCGAACGCGCGGGAGCACCGCCTTATACCGATCGTAGACGCGATCCCAATCGACATCGCTCAGATCGGCGACCCAAAACTGCTCGGTCTGCAGCCGCCACGCTTCGCGATACATCTGCGCCCACTCATCCTGCGGGCGAACTTCGACGCTCGCGCGGTCGCAATCGATGAATCCGCTCTTCCGCCCCGGTTCGTGCGGAGCTTTTCCGTCATCTTCCTCGTCGGGAAGATCTCCGAGCGCATCGATTGCACGCAAGCGCGTGTCGGATGAATAGAGTAGCGTTCGTCCATCCGGGCCGAGGCGAAATC
>JAJXVC010000132.1 GCA_021782295.1 bacterium
GCACCGTCATGGTCAACAGCGACCTCATCGAAGCCGTCGAGGAGACGCCCGATACCGTCGTTACGCTCACCTCGGGCAACAAACTCTTGGTACGCGATTCGATGCTTGAGATTCAGAAGAAAATCGTTGACTTCAAGCGAAGAATCTACGGCCCGGCCGAGTCGGATCGCAAGGGGCATGATGCGGAATAGATTGGAGCGCTGAGTTTTGGATATCGCAACTATCATTGGCCTCTTCCTTGGTTTCGGCGCTATCGCGCTCGCGGGCGCCGTCGGAGGGACCGATCCCGGCATCATTTTCGGACGCTGGGAAGCGATCGTGCTCATCATCGGTGGAACCCTCGGCGCGACGATTACCTCGTTCCCGTGGCGTATTTTCATCGACGGCTTCATCGGCGGCTTTCGAACGGCGTTCGTCACCCGGAATTATCACGAACGTGACGTCATCGCGACGCTGGTCGCCTTCGCCGAGAAAGCTCGCCGTGAAGGGTTGCTCGCGTTAGAGAACGAGGCCGCAGCGCTCGACGACGACTTCATGCGCAAGGGCATCCAGCTCGTAATCGACGGCCGCGACACCGAAATCATCCGTAAAGTTTTGGAAACCGAGGTTAGCAACAACCAAGAGCGTGGGGCGAAGGCGGAATCGGTCTTTACCTCGCTCGGCGGCTACTCGCCGACCCTCGGCATCATCGGTACCGTCCTCGGCCTCATCGGCATGCTCAAGGGCTTGGCTTCGGCTGCGAACAGCACCAACATCGCCGGCTCGATCGGCGTTGCGACGGCGCAAGCCTTCGTCGCGACCTTCTTCGGTATCATGTTCGCCAACTTGTTGTGGCTGCCGATCGCAACGAAGATCAAAGAACGCAACGGCGAGCTCTTGCTGCTGCGCGAGATCATGATCGAAGGTATTCTCGCGATTCAAGCCGGTGATAACCCGCGCTTGCTCGAGGAGAAGCTCCTGGCGTTCCTCGATCCGCGCGATCGCGAGGCGCATGTCGAAGAGGGCGGAGCGGTCGCCACCGAAGAGCTCGCGGCGAGCTCGACGTAACCCGATCGTATGGCGCAACCCGTAAAGACTGCCGCACGAGCGGCCGAATCGAAGCTCCACAACAAGCAGAAGGAGCAGCAAGTCGAGACGGCCGGGATGATGCGTTGGTTGCTGACGTACGCCGATATGATCACGTTGATGCTCGCGCTCTTCATTATTCTGTTCGCCATGTCCACCATCAGTCGCGTTAAGGTACAGGCCTTCGCGAAGTCGGTCTCCGGCGGTTTCAATAACGTGTGGTCGATCAATCAGCCGCCCAACGGCGGCAGCAACGGCCAGCAATCGTTCGGGGCGAACGCCACGATCCCGACCTTACAGCGCGAATTGGAACGCTACGTCCAAAAAAACCAACTTCAGCACCAGGTACAAATTCGCGTCGAGCGACATAACCTGGTGGTGACGTTGCTATCCGATCAATCTTTCTATAACAGCGGCAGCGCGCGCATTCGGCCGCAAACGCTAAAAATACTCGACACGGTCGCCGGGTTCCTCAAGAAGACCGCCAACCCGATTCGCGTCGAGGGCAATACCGATAACGTGCCGATCCATACGCAGCGCTACCCGTCGAACTGGGAACTCTCGACGGCCCGCGCGGTCAACGTCGTGCGTTATCTCGTCGAACAAGATGGAATCGAACCGACCCGGGTCGCTGCGGCAGGTTACGGTAAGTTTCATCCGCGGGTCAGCAACGCGACGGCGGCCGGGCGTCAAGAAAATCGTCGCGTCGATATCGTCATTCTCAACAAGAGCGATATTCCGCAACCGACCGCGCGGACCGATCGTTTCGTCCGCACGGTGAAGAAGCCGGCACCCCATCCTTCAATCAAACCCAAGGGGAAGAGCTAGGAGCGCGCCATGTCGAGTTTATCGCAAGAAGAGATAGACGCCCTTATCAATCAACTCGGCAGCGATGAATCGCAGCTGGAAACGATTGAAAGCCGTCGCATCAAGTCATTCGACTTCCGCTTTAACAAGCGGCTCGATAAGTTTTCGAACAACCAACTCCAAACGCTGCGGACGTTGCACGAGAACTTCACGCGGTTGCTCAATAACTCGCTCTCCGTCTATCTGCGTACGCGCGTTGAAGCGACGATCGTCTCGATCGAACAGATCAGCTACGGCGATTTCATCGCTTCGATCGGCATACCGTCGATCTTGGCGATCTTTTCGATGGACCCGTTGCCCGGCAGCGGGATCGTGCAGGTCGATCTCAATCTCGTTTTCTCCATCATCGATCGCTTGCTCGGCGGGCCGGGGTGGTTCCCGCCGAAATTGCGCGATCTCACCGATATCGAACGTACGCTTATGCAGCGCTTCATGGCGCGCATGCTCAATAGCTATCGCGAATCCTGGAACTACCTGCTGACGCTCTCGTTAAAAATCGAGGCGCTTGATTCGAACCCGCAATTCATCCCACGTATCATTCCGCTCGACCAGATCATTGCGTATGTCTCGATGGAGCTCAAGGTCGGCGATATGGCCGGCGTTATGAACTTCTGCCTGCCGTATTTGGTCTTGCAGTCGATCGGGCAGCAGCTTACCGACTTTCAGTGGTCGCCGACCGTGATCGCCGGGCGGGGCATGACCGAGGATGATGTCGCCCAGTTGGAACGAAACGTCGAACGTGCGGATATCGAGTTTGAAGTCGAACTCGGGCGCACCATGCTCTCCTTGCGCGATCTCGTCTCGTTGCAACTAGGGGATCTTGTGGTGCTCGATAACGATACTTCGCAGCCGCTGGTGGGGAAAGTCAACGAGCGGGAGAAGTACCACCTCTTCCCGGGAGTCTATAAAGATCGCTATGCCATGAAAGTTTCCGGCGCGCTCACGAATGAGGACGAATAAGCGACGATGATGCAGATCGATAATCTCGCCGATGCGATGTTTACCGCGGCGGCGACCGTACTCGGACGCTTGGTCGAACAATCGGCGGTCGCCGGGGCCAGCATGCGCGCCGACCACGAGGGCTCGATTCACACCGACGGCGACGAACTGATCGCCCTCGCCGACATTCCTTCGATCGGCGCCCAACTCGTCGTGCGTTTCCAGCGCGAGGATCTCGCGCATATCGTCGGGCTGATGCTCGGCGGCGAAGAATCGGTCGGCGAGCTCGGCCCGATGCAACTTTCCATCGCGTCGGAGACGGTTTCGCAAATCGCGGTTGCGATGGCCGAGCGCTTGGCCGATGATATCGGCGCCGGCACCGCCGGTATCCACGCCGAGCTTTGCAGCGACGCGACGCTGCTGCCGCCACCGCCGTTCCAGTCGTATAGCGCACCGGTGCAACTCGAAAACGATCTCTCGCCGCATATCGCGGTTGATTTTGCGGCGATTACGCTCTCGAAGCTCGGGAGCGCTGAAGAACCGCCGCAAGCCGCTACGAGCGCCGCCGTTTCGTCGGCGGCCGCGAAGCCGAAGCCGGCACCGGTCGCCGCCGCTCCGGCCCAGTTCGCGCCGATCGTGCCGACGCAGGCGAAAAAAACGCCGGCCGGCCAGGCGAATCTCGATCTCGTTCACGACGTACCGCTGCAAGTGCGCGCGATCCTCGGAAAGACCGTGATGCAGTTGCGCGATGTCGTCTCACTCCAGCAAGGAAGCGTTTTCGAACTCGATAAGCTCGCCGTCGACCCGATCGACATCTACGTCAATAATATCCTTATTGCACGTGGAGAGGTCGTTGTTGTGGATGATAAATACGCGGTGAAAATCAGCGAGCTGAATCCTCAGGTCGGCTAGCGGAGTCCGCGTAGCGGTTCATGACGACGCATCTTTGGGCCCAGTACATCTTCGCGCTGATCGTCGTCGCCGTCGTTCTGCTGCTCTTTGCCGTGCTTGTCAAAGCATTAGGGCGCGGGCGTATCGTTCTCTCCACGGAACGACGCCTCGTGACGGTGCTGGAATCGACGCCGCTCGGTGCCCACGGGGCGCTGCACGTCATCAAAGTCGGCGCGCGCTATATCCTCGTCGCCAGCGCCGCTTCGGGGACACGGCAGATTGTCGAGATTCCCGCCGATGAAGTCGAGGGCTGGATGACGGCGCAACGCAAGGGCTTCGACGTGACCAAGCGGGCGTGGGGCTCGATCTTCGCGCTTCCCTGGAGCAAACGATAATGCAGCGCGCGCGCATCGCCGTTGGAGCGGCGATTCTCGGATTTGCGGCGCTCTTGTTCGCGCCGGTTCACGTCGCCGCGGCGACCGCTCCGACGGCGCCGTTGCCCCCGATTCCCTCGCTGAGCATCGGCTTGGGGCAGGCGCATTCGCCGCAGCAGGTCGTGGGTGCGTTGCAGGTGCTGTTGCTCCTCACCGTGCTCGCGCTCGCGCCGACGCTGTTGGTCTTAATGACCTCGTTCACGCGCATCATCATCGTGCTCTCGTTCGTGCGGACGGCACTGGGCACGGCACAGGTGCCGCCGAACCAAGTCCTGATCGGGCTCGCACTGCTGCTGACGTTCTTCGTCATGAATCCCGCGATTACCGCGATTAACACCACGGCGGTGCAACCCTATCTGAAAAAACAGATATCGCAGCAAGTCGCGCTCAACCGAGCCGCGAAGCCGTTGCGCGCGTTTATGTTCAAACAAACGCGAGAAAAAGATATCGCACTCTTTTACTCGATCTCGAAGCACCCGCAGCCGAAGAAGCAAGCGGATGTGCCGACCTATATCTTGGTGCCCGCATTCACGATCTCGGAGCTGAAGACGGCGTTCCAGATCGGCTTTCTCCTCTACGTACCCTTTATCGTGATCGATATGGTCGTGGCGAGTATTTTGCTCTCGATGGGCATGATGATGATCCCGCCGGTCTTGATTTCACTGCCGATTAAGATTTTGATTTTCTTGTTGGTTGACGGCTGGAATTTGGTCGTCGGCGCGCTCTTTGCGAGCTTTAAGACATGACGGTTAGCGATGCATTAAGTTTGGGACGCGAGGCGATCTTCGTCGCGCTGTTGGTCTCTGCGCCGGTGCTGCTGATCAGTCTCGTGACGGGGTTGATCATCTCGCTCTTACAGGCGGTAACGCAGTTGCAAGAGCCGACACTGACGTTTATTCCGAAGATCCTCGTCTCGGCCGCCGCGATTTTGTTTTTCGGCCCATTCATGCTCGCGCTGCTGACCCATTTTACGAAGTCGGTCTTTTCCTCGGCGGCGAACGTCCTCCACTAGGGCGGCATGCTTGATATTTTCGGGATCACCAGCGCACAATTTCAAACGTTCTTTTTGATTTTCACGCGGGTTAGCACGATGCTCTTCGTCTTCCCGATTTTTTCCGCTCCGCAGATTCCGATTCAAACGCGCTTTGGCCTTGGCGCGTTGATTTCGTTTCTGCTCCTGCATACGGTGCCGACGCTCCCGCCCTTTACGAACCTCGTCGCGCTCGTGATCGCCATTCTCGCGCAGATCGCCTTGGGCGCAATCGTCGGGTATATCGCCTCGCTGGTCTTTGCCGGGATTCAGTTCGCCGGCGAGCTCGTCGATTTGGAGATCGGTTACGCGATTGCCAACGTCATCAGTCCGACGACCCAGCAGCAAATCACGATT
>JAJXVC010000133.1 GCA_021782295.1 bacterium
ACGATCGGTCGTGCGGCGCGCCATGTCGAAGGCAAAGTCGTGATGTACGCGGACAACGTGACCGAGTCGATGGCGCGCGCGATCGGCGAGACGCGCCGTCGCCGCGAGCGTCAGACCGCCTATAATCTCGAACACGGCATCGAGCCGCGCAGCGTTCGTAAGGAAGTGCGCGATATTTTAGCGATGGTCGGGGGCGGGGATCGCGGAGAGAAAAAAGCGAGTGCGCGCGATCGCCTGCCGCGCGAAGTCGCGGCACGAATGGCCGCCGATCTCGAGAAGAAGATGCGCGAGTTTGCCGCAAACCTCGAATTCGAAAAAGCGGCCGCGGTTCGCGACGAGCTCATCGAGATCCGCAAGCAGAGCGGAGCGGCGGAGTCGATTTTATTTGGAGCGCGGGCGCCGAAAGTGCTCGAACGCGCGCTCGACGAATCGATCTCGTGATGATCGATCTCGTACTCTTCGACCTCGACGACACGCTGCATGACGACACGCAGGCCTGTCTGCTCGCCGGCATGGAGGCCGCAGAGGAGGTCGCGCGCCTTCGCGGTGTCGATGCGCGCGCGCTCGCCGACGCCTACGCGCGCGAGGCGGCGACCTTCTGGCACGGGCTAACGAGGGAGAGCCTCCGGACGCAACTCAAGGGTCTTCGCGAGCGTATGTGGGAGAGCGCGCTCGCAGCGGTCGGCGTCGAGGATCGCGCGCTCGCGCGAACGGTCGCGCAGCGCTACTACGAACTGCGAAAAAAATACTTTACGCTCTTTCCGGGGGCGTTGGAGTTGCTGGAGGAGCAACGCGCGCGCGGACGTCGGCTTGGGATCCTCACCAACGGCTTCGCCGAGACGCATATCGAGAAAATCGCGTTGCTCGGGCTCACCGATGCCGTCGATGCCACCTTCTTCGCCGACGATGCCGGCCTACTGAAGCCCGATCCGGCCTTCTTCGAACATGCGTGTAAGCAGCTCGGGGTCGCACCGAAGCATGCAGCGATGGTCGGCGACCGGTACGACCGCGATATCGCGGGGGCGCTTGCCTCGGGGATGACCGCGATTTGGCTCAACATCACCGGCGAGCAACTGCCGGCGGGCGCGCCGGCTCCGCATGCAACCGTTACCGCCTTCTCGGGGGTTGGTCGAGCGCTGGAGACCGCTGCTGCGCGGTCGGGGAATGGATAACGCATGGGGCACGGACTCGAATCGATCGTTATTAAAGGCGCGCGGGAGCACAATCTCAAGAACGTCGATTTGACGCTGCCCCGCAATCGTTTGATCGTCGTCACCGGGCTCTCCGGCTCGGGCAAGTCGTCGCTTGCGTTCGACACAATCTACGCCGAAGGGCAGCGCCGCTACGTCGAGTCGCTCTCGTCGTACGCCCGCCAATTTCTCGGACAGATGGAGAAGCCCGATGTCGATTACATCGAAGGGCTCTCCCCGGCGATCTCGATCGATCAAAAGTCGACTTCGCGCAATCCGCGCTCGACCGTGGGAACGGTCACCGAGATCTACGATTACTTGCGTCTGCTTTTCGCGCGCATCGGCGTGCCGCATTGCCCGAAATGCGGCCGTGCCATTACGACGCAGAGCAGCGAACAGATCGTCGATGCGATCCTCGAGTTGCCCGAGGGGACGCGAATCGTCTTGCTGGCGCCGTTGGTGCGCGGGCGGAAGGGCGAATATACGAAACTGTTTGAAGAGATCGCAAAGGAAGGTTTTGCGCGCGTTCGAGTCGATGGCGAGATGCACGAATTGCGCGAAAAAATCACGATCGATAAAAAACGCAAGCACACGATCGAAGTGGTGGTCGATCGTCTCGTCAACAAACCCGATATTCGCAAGCGCCTCACCGATTCGGTGGAGACGACCCTGCGGCTCTCCACCGGCATCGTCACCGCATCGCTGGAAGAGCCGAAGAGCAAGCCGCGCGAAGTGACGTTCAGCGAAGCGTTTGCATGCGTGGATTGCGGGCTTTCGTTCGAAGAGCTTGCGCCGCGGCTCTTCTCGTTCAATTCACCCTACGGTGCATGCCCCGCTTGCAGCGGCCTCGGCGAGAAAGTCGAGATCGATCCGTGGAAAGTCATCCCCGACCGCAGCAAGTCGATCGCCGACGGGGCGATCGTGCCATGGAGCAAGACGCTGGGAACGGGGCGCTTCCCTTCCATGAATGCGTACTATTTGCAGCAACTCGAGCGCGTGCTGCGCCGCTATAACGTACGCATGACGACACCGGTGGAGCGCTTCTCCGATGAAGTGCTCGACGTCGTGCTTTACGGAACCGAGCGCGAGCAAGATTTTTCCTACAAGACGCGCTCCGGGAAGACCTGGGAATATAAGGCGACCTTCGAAGGCGTCGTCAACAATCTGCAACGGCGTTATTCGGAGACCTCGAGCGAGTACGTCAAAGAAGATATCGAAAAATACATGGCGACCTCGGTCTGCCCGGCGTGCAAGGGCGCGCGCCTCAAGCCCGAGGCGCTCGCAGTCACCGTCGGCGACATCAATATCGACGAACTGACGCGCCTTTCGGTGGAGCGCGCGGAGCATTTCTTCGGAACGCTTCAACTGCGCGAGCGCGATTTGCAGATCGCGCACCAAATCGTAAAAGAGATTCGCGCGCGCCTGAGTTTTCTTTCCAACGTCGGGCTCGACTACTTGACGCTCGCGCGCTCGGCGACGACGCTCTCGGGCGGCGAGTCGCAGCGCATTCGTCTGGCAACGCAGATCGGCAGCGCGCTCGTCGGCGTCCTCTACATTCTCGACGAGCCTTCGATCGGGCTGCACCAACGCGATAACGACCGTCTCTTGGCGACGCTTCGCACCCTGCGCGATATCGGCAACACGCTCGTCGTCATCGAGCACGACGAAGACACCATGCGCGCAGCCGACGTGATGGTCGATATCGGTCCGGGGGCGGGCGCCGAGGGCGGCGAGATTCTCACCGTCGGGACGCTCGACGAGGTGCTGGCGAACACGCGCTCGGAGACCGGTGCCTATTTAAGCGGGCGAAAATTTATTCCGGTGCCGACGCATCGGCGCGTGCCGAAGGGCTGGCTCGACGTGCGGCGAGCGCGGGCCAACAATCTGCGCGATCTCGACCTGCGCATTCCGCTCGGCGTTTTTTGTGCGGTGACCGGAGTGAGCGGGAGCGGCAAATCTTCCTTGGTAAACCAGGTGATCGTGCGCGCGCTCAACCAGCACTTGCACGGCGGAGCTCCGGCGGGAACCTACGGCGCGCTCAAGGGCGTCGACGCGCTCGACAAACTCGTCGTCATCGACCAGTCGCCGATCGGCAGAACGCCGCGCAGCAATCCGGCGACCTACACCGGCGCCTTCGATCTGATTCGCGATCTCTTTTCGATGGTTCCCGAAGCGAAGATGCGCGGCTATACGCCGGGGCGCTTCTCCTTCAACGTGAAAGGCGGGCGTTGCGAAGCCTGCCAGGGCGACGGCATCATTAAAATCGAGATGCATTTTCTTCCCGACGTCTACGTCCCATGCGAAGTCTGCAAAGGGAAGCGCTATAATGCGCAGACGCTCGAAGTGAAGTACAAGGGAAAGAGCATCGCGGACGTTCTCGATATGCGCGTCGACGAAGCCGACGAATTTTTCTCGACGATTCCGCGGATTCACAATCGCCTGCGCACAATCTGCGACGTCGGCCTCGGCTACATTAAAATGGGGCAGCCCGCGACGACGCTCTCCGGCGGCGAGGCGCAACGCGTCAAACTCGCGACCGAACTCGCGCGGCGTTCGACGGGGCGTACCTTCTACGTGCTCGACGAACCGACCACCGGCCTGCATTTCGCCGACATTCATAAATTACTCGAGGTGCTCCAGCGGCTCGTCGCTACCGGCAACACCGTCTTAACCATCGAACACAATCTGGACGTTATTAAGACCGCGGACTACGCGATCGATCTCGGGCCGGAGGGCGGCGACCGGGGTGGCACGGTCGTTGCGGTCGGAACCCCCGAGGAATTGGCGCAAAATGCCGCTTCGTACACCGGCGCGTACCTGAAACCGGTGCTCGCCGACGAACGCGCAACCGGGCGCAAGCGTCCGAATTCGGCGCGGCTACAACAAATCGAATCGGAAAATCTTGCGGTCCTCGACGATCTCGCGAAGGGTGAGCGTTCCGTCGTCGAAGCCTAGCGCTATGGGATTAGCAAGCCTCTCGGCGGTCATGCTTGTGTGCGGCGATTTACATCGTTCGCTGCGATTCTATCGTGATATTTTGGGCTTCCGCGTGACCGTCGACGCGGCGCCTGCCCGCATCGATCTCGAACTGCGCGAGGGTGTTGCGCTGAGCCTCCACGCGCGCAGCGGGCTGTTGGCGGTGCGCCCCGGTTCGCTGCAGATGGGTTTCTGCGTGGAGAACGTCGACGGCTTTCTCGCCGACTGTCGCCACCTCGAGGTTCCGATCTTTCAGGATGCCTACGACGAACCGTTCGGGCGCATCGCAGTGATCGGCGACCCCGACGGATATCCGATTCAAGTGGCGAGCCCGCGCGTTCACTCGTGAACCTGTCGGAACGCGTCGAGAGACTGCGCGAGCAACTCGACGACGCCAACTACCGCTACTACGTCCTCGACGCGCCGACGATCTCCGACGCTGCATACGATAAGATGCTGCGCGAACTGCAAGAGATCGAAGATGGGCACCCGGATCTATGCAGCGATCTCTCCCCGACGCGCCGCGTCGGTGCCGCTCCGTCGACCCGCTTTGCACCGGTCGAACATCGAGCATCGATGCTCAGCCTCGCCAACGCCTTCTCAACCGACGAACTGCGCGCCTTCGACGAGCGTGTGCGCAAATTACTCGGCGAGGCGAAGGTCGGCTACATCTGCGAACTCAAGATCGACGGGCTCGCCGTCGCGCTGCGCTATCGAGACGGCGCCTTCGTGCAAGGTGCGACCCGCGGTGACGGCCGCGTCGGTGAAGAGGTCACGGGGAATTTGCGCGTGATTCCCGGCGTCCCGTTGCGTCTGCGGGAGCGGATGCGCGGTGATTTCGAAGCGCGCGGCGAGGTCTACCTGCGGAAGAGCGATTTTAACGCCTTGAATCTGCGACGCGAACGTGAAGGCGCAGCGCGTTTTGCTAATCCGCGCAATGCCGCATCGGGTGGGCTGCGCCAGCTCGACCCGGAGCTGACGCGCGAGCGGCATCTTTCGTTTTTCGCCTATACGCTCGTCGATCCGACGCCGGAGATCGTAACGCAGCATGCCGCGCTCGAACGTTTGCGAGCGCTGGGATTTCCGGTGAATCCGAACGTGCGCCCCGCCGATTCGATCGAGCAAGCGATCGCGTTCTGCGAAGAATGGGAGCGTCGCCGCGACGAACTCGATTACGAGATCGACGGCGTGGCGATCAAGGTCGATCGCTTCGATTTTCAAGATCGTCTTGGAACGGTCGCGCGCGATCCGCGTTGGGCGGTCGCGTTTAAGTTTAAAGCACGCGAGGCGACGACGAAGCTCGAAGCGATTACGGTGAGCGTCGGGCGTACCGGCACCCTCAACCCCAATGCGGTCCTCGCGCCGGTGGAGATCGGTGGAATCACGATTCGCAACGCCAC
>JAJXVC010000134.1 GCA_021782295.1 bacterium
TATCGCCGCCGTGCCCTTTGAAGTGGCGCGTCGGAGCGAATTCGCCGAGCTTATGGCCGACCATGTTCTCGGTCACATACACGGGCACGTGCGCTTTGCCGTTGTGAACGCCGATCGTATGCCCAACCATCGTCGGAACGATCGTCGAGGCCCGGCTCCACGTTTTGACGACACGCTTTTCGCGCGTCTGGTTGAGCTGTTCCACTTTAGCGAGGAGATGATCCGCAACGAACGGACCCTTCTTTAACGAACGTCCCATCTGTTATGCCTTCCGCTTCCGAACGATCATCTTCGCGGTACGCTTATTGCGCCGCGTCTTTTTACCCATCGTCATCTGACCCCACGGAGTCGTCGGCGGACGCCCCGAGGTCGAACGCGCCTCACCACCGCCGTGCGGATGGTCGACCGGGTTCATGGCGATACCGCGAACGCTGGGCCGCTTGCCCATGTGTCGCGAACGACCGGCTTTACCGATCACCTGGTTCTCATGTTCGATGTTGCCGAGTTGGCCGATCGTCGCGCGACAAACGACCAAAATCTTGCGCACTTCGCCGGAAGGCATACGCACCTGAGCGTACTCACCTTCTTTGGCCATGAGCTGGGCACTGACGCCGGCGCTGCGCACCAAGCGCCCACCCTGTCCGGGGCGCAACTCGATGTTGTGAATCACCGTACCGACCGGGATATTGGCGATCGGCAGCGCGTTGCCGACTTTGATGTCAGCCGCGGCGCCCGATTCGATCGTATCGCCGACCTTCAGGCCCAACGGTGCGAGAACGTAGCGCTTCTCACCATCGCGATATTTCACCAAGGCGATGCGAGCGGAGCGGTTCGGATCGTATTCGATCGTTGCGACCTTCGCGGGGATGCCGTCCTTCGTCCGTTTGAAATCGATCAGACGATATTGACGGCGCACACCACCACCTTGGTGGCGAACCGTGATATGGCCGTTGTTATTGCGTCCCGCGTGTTTCTTTCCAACTTCGAGCAACGATTTTTCGGGAGCAACTTTCGAAAGCTCCGAAAAATCCATCGTCGTAATGAAGCGGCGGCCCGGGCTCGTTGGGTTATATTTTTTAACCGGCATTGCGTGGCTCCGTTACTGCTCGAAGTAGTTGATGCCGCCGAGTTCGATCTTCTGACCGGTCTTCAGCGTCACCACGGCTTTTTTGAAATCGCTCTGCTTGCCCTCGGTACGAATACCGCGGCGCGCCGAGCTGCGCGATTTTCCGCGCACGTTGATCGTGTTGATCTTCTCAACATTGACTGAAAAGATTTCTTCGACGGCATGACGGATCTGCGTCTTCGTTGCGGACGGGTGCACGACGAACGTGTACTGATGCCCGAGCGAATTCGCCATCGCCTTTTCAGTGATGCGCGGCGAGAGGATGATATCGCGTGCGTCCATTATGCGTTCTCCTTCGGAGCCAGGCGCGCGCTGAGCGCAGCAAATGCCGCCGTTGTGAAGATAATGCGCTCGTGGCGCAGGAGGTCTTTTACGTCGATCGCCCCATCGTGCGTCACGCCGACGCGCGAGAGATTCCGACAGACCAGCGCGAGCGCGGCCGAATTCGGTTCGCCGCCGGAGTAGACGACCAGCGTGCGCGGGCCGGCCTTTGCCGCCTTCGCAGAGCCGAACAGCAGCGCTGCGGCCTGAGCGGTTTTGGTCAGCGCAAAATCACCGGCATCGAGTAAAGTCACCGCATCTTCGGTGAAACGCTGTGCGAGTGCGGCGAGGAACGCTACGCGGCGCTCTTTCTTATTGAGATCTTCGACGTAGCTCCGCGGCTGGGGTCCGAAAACCACACCGCCGTGACGCCACTGCGGGGAACGCGTCGAACCCTGGCGCGCGCGCCCGGTTCCTTTCTGCTTCCACGGCTTGCGGCCGCCGCCCGAAACTTCGTCCCGCTTCTTCGTCGAAGCGGTGCCGGCACGGGGGTTTGCGAATTCGCGATGGACGGCGCGGTAGAGGACGTGCCCCTTGCCTTCGTTCGCGCCGGCAAGAAACGACGGTGTCGCTTCGTCGCGCAGAACTTTGCCCTTCGTATCGATTACTTGCGCCATGGTTATGCTTTCGCCTCCGCGCTCTTCGCCCGCTTCACCGTCGCGCGAACGACGACCAACGCGTTCTTCGGGCCCGGAATCGGGCCGCGAACGAGCAGTAAGTTGCGCTCGCTATCGGCGCGCACGATCTCCAGATTCTGGTGCGTCGTGCGATCGACGCCGAAATGCCCCGGACGACGGCTTCCGCGATGCGTATGCCCGGCATTGGTGTCGCCGTTACTCGCCGGTTGGCGATGGATCATCGATCCGTGGGTCTGATTACCACCTTTGAAATTGTGGCGCTTCATGCCGCCGGCGAATCCATGTCCCTTGGAGATGCCGACAACGTCGACGCGATCCCCGGGTTGGAAGTTCGCAACGGTCACGCTCGCCCCGACATCGACGCCGTCGATGCCGTCGCGAAACTCGCGAATAAAGCGCGTCGCTTCGACGCCCTGTTTCTTAAAATGTCCGGCAAGGGCACGGGTAACGTGGTGTTTTTTGATTGCGCCGAACCCGAGCGCCACGGCATCGTAGCCATGCTGCTCTTTTGTCCGACGCTCGACCACCGTGCAGGGACCGGCTTCGATCACCGTGACCGGTACGTACCGGCCGTCCTCGGTGAACACGCTCGTCATCCCAACCTTGCGGCCAAGGATGTTTTTCATCGTATCCTCGTCCTAAAAGTGTGTTATAACAACTGTGCCTAGCGTATTGCTCTTCATCTCTTTCGACGCGCGACATAAAGCCGCGGCCGACGCTAGCGCCACAACCTGGGGATTCTACCCGGAATCGCCGCCTTCGTCAAGGCTTCGCTTCGGAGGGCGAGGATTCGCTTACGACTTGCGCTGGTGGAGGGTGATCGTGTTGCCGTCGAGGTCGTGGAGCTGCGCGATCCAGCAGATCGGCGTCTCGAAGGGTTCGCTCACCTCGATGCCTGAAGCAAGCAAGCGTTCGCGCATCGCCGCGAGGTCATCGATCTCCAGGGCGAGCGAACCCGCGCTTCCGGGGGCGCCGACCTGGGGGAAGGCGCCGATGCCGAAGGTCGCCCCCGCGATATCGAACTCGGTCCACACATCGGAGGCCAGCCCCGAAGGGGTGAGCCCGATCGTATCGCGGTAGAACGCGAGCGCTTTTTGCACATCGCGAACCGGATACATGACGAAGGCAAGCTCCCGAACGGCCATCGATGGTACTCCTGTCGTCGAGCGTTAGGTGAAGGCGGGGATCCCGGTGATCGCCTGCCCGATGACGAGCAGATGAATCTCGCTCGTCCCTTCGTAGGTGAGCACCGACTCGAGGTTATTCATGTGTCGGATGACCGGATACTCCAGCGTCACACCGTTCGCACCTAAAATACTGCGAGCTTCCCGCGCGATCGCCAGCGCTTCGCGAACGTTATTGAGCTTGCCGAAACTCACTTGCGTCGGGTGTAGCTGCCCGCCGTCCTTCATGCGGCCGAGGTGAAGCGCTAACAGCGTTCCTTTCTGGAGCTCGAGCAGCATGTTGACGAGTTTTTCCTGCGTCAGCTGAAATCCGGCGATCGGTCGATCGAACTGCACGCGTGAGGTCGCGTATTCGAGCGCGCTTGCATAGCAACTCCGCGCCGCTCCCATGACGCCCCAAATGATGCCGAATCGCGCCTCGTTGAGGCAGGCGAGCGGCCCACCGAGCCCGCGCGCCTTCGGTAAGCGGGCGGCGTCGGGAAGGCGGACGTTATCGAGAATGAGTTCGCTCGTCACGCTGGCACGCAACGAGAGTTTCCGATGGATGATGTTGGCGCTAAAACCTTTTGTGTCGGTCGGAACGACGAAGCCGAGGATGCCTTCATCGCTTCGCGCCCACACGATCGCGACATCGGCAAAGGATCCATTCGTAATCCACATCTTCGTGCCGTCGAGCACCCAATCGGTGCCGTCGCGACGTGCGGTCGTGCGCATTCCGGCCGGATTACTTCCGAAATCGGGTTCGGTGAGTCCGAAGCATCCGATCTTCTCTCCGCGTGCCATCGCCGGCAGCCACTCGTTCTTCTGCTCTTCGCTTCCCCAGTGATGGATCGCGAACATCGCTAACGAGCCTTGAACCGAAGCAAAGCTGCGAACGCCGGCATCGCCGGCTTCGAGTTCCAAGCACGCGAGGCCGTACGCGACGGCACTCGCGCCGGGGCATTCGTATCCGTGCAGATGCATGCCCAAGAGTCCGAGCGAGCCGAGCTCGCGTCCGATCTCGCGAGGAAGCGTCCCTTCCTCGAACCAGCGTGCGATATCCGGTGAGATACGGTCGCGCACGAACGCGCGCACGGTATCGCGGATGAGTCGCTCTTCGTCATCGAGGAGCGCGTCGATTCCGAGAAAATCGAGAGCGTCAGGCATCGATGGAGGTTCCATCAGCGATCGACGTTTTAACGTCGTGGGGATTCAGTATGAAAATTTTCGTACGTACGTGACGCAGATCCACGAGACTCCTAACGTTTTAAGGCGCGACCGAGCTTTTCAAAGAGTCCTTCGATGGCGCGCGATTGCTGGTCTTCGACGCGGCGCCAGAGGAGACGACCGTCGGGCTCGGCGAGATCGACGTCGACGCGATGCTCGACCGTCGTTTGCTTCCCTTCGGTGTGGAGATAAAAACCATGCGTCCCATCGACGCCGTCGTTGAGAAAACGCCAGACGATGCGCTCTTCGGGGACCACATCATCGAGTCGAGCGTGGATCCCCAAATGCCAGGCCTCAGTGCGTCCCGGCGTAAGCGGCCCGGCCGTCCGCATGAACGGCTGCGAGGCGTACGGCCAAATATGGTCGCCCGAGGTCCCCATCTGTTCGAGCAGATGGAAGATCCGACGTTTCGTGCCGGTGTAGGTGCGAGCGTGTGAAGTATGAAGCGGCTGGGACATAGCCGCTCCATTCTCCGTCGGGTTGCACGAATCCGCGCTCGCGGCGAAGCTCTGCTTAGCTCTTCGGTCCGATCTCTTTCTGAGCGAGTTTGTTGAGGTGCCCGATGATGACGACGGCGAGTACCGTCACGATGACGGCATAGAGCAGCTCGGCCCAAAGACCGCTTCCGTTTTTCAAAAAACGCCCGACAAGATCGGCAATAAACTTATTCCACGCTCCAGCGGCAAGGAGCCCGAAGGCGATGGTGGCCAGCGAGAGCATCGTCCCAAGATAGGTCGGCTTCACGTCCATAAAGCAATCCCTCCTACGGTCGTCGAGTGCGCTGCCGCACGCGCAATAAAAAAGCAGGCGGCCCGAGTACCTTCTCGGGTCGCCTGCTTTTCGCTCTTTTGGCTTGACTATGCCTTGAGTTCGATATCGACGCCTGCCGGAAGATCGAGGTGCATCAGCGCATCCATCGTTTTCGGCGAGGCCTGAAGAATATCGACGAGACGTTTATGCGTCCGCATTTCGAAGTGCTCGCGCGACTTCTTATCGTTATTGGTCGAACGCTGAACGCAATACCGGTTGATCTCCGTCGGCAACGGCACGGGGCCGCGCACGAAGGCACCGGT
>JAJXVC010000135.1 GCA_021782295.1 bacterium
GCCCTGGATCATCGTCGCGCTCGCTTCGACGATCGTCTATCCGACGGTGCACGATATCGCGGTGCGATTCCCGCACCTGCAACCGGCGCTGCTCGGCAACGATGTCGCCTATCCGGCGATGCTCGTCTTTCTGCCGGCGGGTTTTGCAGGCTTCATGGTCGCCGGTATCTTCGCCGCCTATCGCTCGACGATCGAGACGCACCTCAACTGGGGAACCTCGTATCTCGTCCACGATCTCTATCGTCGCTTTATGGCCCCGGGGCGCGACGAACGGCATTACGTGATCGCCGGACGACTCGTCACCGTGCTCATTGCGCTCGGCGGCGTCGGCGTCACCTTCTTGCTCGGCACCGCCCGACAGGGTTTCGATTTGCTGCTCTCGATCGGTGCGGGAACCGGCCTGCTCTACCTGTTGCGATGGTTTTGGTGGCGCATCGATGCTGCGTCGGAGATTGCCGCGATGCTCGTCTCGTTCCTGATCGCGATTGCCTTTTTTATCGCCGGAAAGCTCGGGTATGCCGTCGATCCGACGACCTCGCTCTTGATCGGCGTCGGCGTTACGACGATTGCGTGGCTGGGCATTACGCTGCTCTTTCCACCGAAAGATGAGGCCGCACTCGTTGCGTTTTATCGGCGCGTGCATCCACCGGGACCGGGTTGGAAATATCTGCGCGAGCGTTACGGGCTCGCCGACTCCCAGGATTCGCCTGCAACGGCACTGGTTGGCTGGGTCCTCGGGCTCGCAGCGATTTACGGGGTACTCTTCGCGACCGGATCGTGGCTGCAGGCCGCTTGGTTGCCGGCGTGCGTTTGGAGCGCCGTCACCCTTGCTGCGACCGTGGGGCTCGTGCTCGTCATGCGTAGGCTTTGGGCCGGAGACGAAGGCGCGACCGAGACCGAAAGCCAACCTCCTGCGCGCGAATCCTAAGGCTCGCTCGCTGCTGCGTGATACGAAAGGGAACCCTGTGAAAATTGCTCGTCGTATGGCTGCCGTTCTGGTGCTTGCGCTCGCCGCATGTTCCTCTCAGAGCGCTTCGAAATCCGGCACCGCCGCGGGAGGAAGCGCGACGAGCGCGCCGACCAAAACGATCGGCGTCTCGATTCAGAATCGCGAAGCCCAGTTCTATCAGGAGATGGAAGGCGGGATGCGAGCCGAGGCAAAAAAATTCGGTTACGCACTCAACGTCGTCGATGCGAATCGCGATAATGCGCGGCAGCAATCGCAAGTCGAAGACTTCATTTCGAAGCACGTCAACGCCATCGTCCTGACGCCCTACGATTCGAAGGCGATCGGCAGCGCGATTGTCGAGGCGAATCGAGCGAAGATTCCGGTCTTTACCGCCGATATTGCCAGCACGAGCAAACAAGGCGTCGTCGTCGCGCATATCGCAAGCGATAACGTCGAAGGCGGCGTCGAAGCCGGAAAGCTGATCTGCAAAGCGATCGGCGGCGTCGGCGAGGTCGCTATCGTCGACGAGCCCGAGGTGACCAGCGTTCAGGATCGCGTCCGCGGCTTCAAAGAGTATCTCGCGAAATCGTGCCCGAAGGCGAAGATCGTTGCCGACGTCGATTCCGGCGGGCAGCGCGATAAAGCCGCAAACGATGTCGGCGATATTCTGCAGACGCACCCGCACCTGCGCGGCATCTTCGGCATCAACGACGACTCCGCGCTCGGCGCGCTCACCGCGGTCCGTGCCGCCGGCATGGCCGGCAAAGTTGCCATCGTCGGCTTCGACGCAACTCCCGAAGCGCGCACCGCGATTGCCAAGGGCGAGATGTACGGTGATGTCGTGCAACATCCCGATCAGATCGGCAAGATGGTGATCGATACGCTCCACACCTATTTCGCCGGGAAGATGCCGCCGAAAGTGGTGAAGGTGCCGGTCGGAACGTATACCGCCGCCGACGCGAAGAAAGCGCCGTAATCATCCCGAACGCGCCGCTGCTGGAGATGCGCTCGATCGGGAAATCTTTCCCGGGAGTTCGCGCGCTCTCCGATGTCTCGATCTCGGTCTCCGGCGGCGAAGTGTTGGCGCTGGTCGGCGAGAACGGCGCGGGGAAATCGACCTTGATGAAGATTCTCTCGGGGGCGCAGCCCGCCGATTCGGGAGAGATCTTCATCGACGGCGAGCGCGTGCATATCGCTTCGCCGCGCGATGCCGAGCGTCTGGGCATCGGAATGATCTACCAAGAGTTTACGCTCGTGCCGCAGTTCGATGCCGTCGCGAACATTCTGCTGGGAAAAGAGCCGCAACGCGGCCCTTTTCTCGATGACGGGGAGGCGCGCAAGCGCGCCGCTGCGCTCGTCGCCGAGTTCGGCATCGAAATTCCGCTGACGCGCCCGGTCGGAGAGCTCTCGGTCGGCATTCAACAACTTGTCGAGATCGCGAAAGCACTGGCAAAAAACGTGCGTCTGCTGGTGATGGACGAGCCGACCGCCGCGCTCTCCGAGCGCGAGATCGACCGACTCTTCGAGATCGTGGCGACACTCAAAGCCAAGGGCGTCGGCATCGTCTATATCTCGCATCGTATGGAGGAACTCGCGCGCGTCGCCGACCGCGTAACGGTGCTGCGCGATGGAGCGACGATCGCGACCCGTGCCGTCGCTGAATTTCCAATCGAAGATATTTTGCAAGCGATGGTCGGGCGACCGGTCGATGCGCGCTTCCCCGAATTACCCGCGGTCGCCGCGGATGCTCCGGTGCGGCTCACCGTCGCGGGGCTCAACGACGCCGCCGTTCGCAACGTTGCGTTCTCCGTGCGCGCGGGGGAGATCGTCGGCCTCGGCGGACTCGTCGGTGCCGGGCGCACCGAGATTCTGCGCGCGATCGCGGGAGCGGATCGCGCGACTGGTGCGGTGAGCATCGATGGCGTTCCGTTGCACGCGCGCACCCCCAACGATGCGATCGAAGCGGGGCTCGCTTTTGTGACCGAGGATCGGAAGGCGCAGGGGCTCGTGTTGGGGATGAGCGTGCTGGCGAATACGACGCTCGCGCACCTCGATCGATTTGCGCGCGTGTTGGGATGGTTGGATAGCGATGCAGAGCAGCGCGCGACCGAATCGATGGTCGAACGGCTGCGCATTCGTACCCCGAATACGGCGCAACTCGTCGCCAATCTTTCGGGGGGAACACAGCAAAAGGTCGTGCTGGCAAAATGGCTCCTCGGCGAGCCGCGCGTACTCTTGCTCGACGAACCGACGCGCGGCATCGATGTTGCAGCAAAAGCGGAAATTTACGAACTGATGGTAGGGCTCGCACGACAAGGAGTGGCGATCGTCATGGTAAGCAGCGAACTTCCCGAACTCTTGGGAATGAGTCATCGCATCTACGTCGTTCGACAGGGCGGGATCGTCGCGACCTTCGCCCGAGACGAGGCGACGCCGACCAACGTCATCGCAGCAGCGAGCGGAGCGGCGGCATGAACCCGCGCATTCGGCTTATCGGAACAATCGTCGTCTTGTTGTTGCTGGTGATCGGGGTGAATATCGCCGCGCATGGTTCGTTTCTCGAACCCAGCAATATCGTGCGCGTTCTGCGGCAGATTACCTACAACTGCATACTCGGCGTTGGAGAGACTTTTACGATTCTCACCGCCGGCATCGATCTTTCGATCGGGTCGCTCGTCTCGCTCACGGGCGTCGTCATGGCGCTGCTCGCAAATTCGCTCCACCTCACCGGTTTCGCGCTCGTCATCGTGGTTTTACTTGCCGGCATTGCGCTTGGCGCCGGTGCGGGATACGTGAACGCGTTGCCGGTCGTGCGGCTCAATCTTCCGCCGTTCATTACGACCTTGGCGATGATGCAGGTTGCGCTCGGGCTCTCGTATATTATCTCGCACGGTCGCCCGGTGCCGTTAAATTCGAATGCCTTCAACAGCATCGGCATCGGCACGTTCCTCGGCGGCCTCTCGGCGAAGCTCCATCTGCCTGCACTGCCGATTCCCGTCCTCTGGATGGCGGCGGTCGTCATCATCTGCGCGCTCTTGCTGGAGAAAACGCGCTTCGGGCGTTCGATTTTAGCGCTCGGCGGAAACGAAGAGGCGGCGCGTCTCGCCGGTATTGCGGTGCGTCGCGTCAAGACGATGGCCTATGTGATTAGCGGTATCTGCGCGGCGATCGCCGGATTTCTCTATATGGCGCTCTTCGCGACGGGGTCGCCGCAGACCGGAACCGGGGACGAGATGCTCAACGCGATCGCCGCGGTCGTCGTCGGCGGCACGAGCCTCGCCGGCGGACGCGGCACGATCGTCGGCACGTTCTTCGGCGCGCTCTTAATCGGCTTGCTCGACAACGCGATGAATCTCGTCAACATCGACTCCTACTTGCAAAAAGTCGTGTTGGGTGCGGTGATTCTGCTCGCCGTTGCGCTCGATGAAATTCGAAAGCGGTACCTCGCCGCGCGATAGCGCCGAGATACCGCTTCAAAGTACTCGAGACGTTGGTTAGAACGGGAAGTCGTTCTGCGTGAGACCGACGTTCAAGTGCAGGTTGAGGAAGGATTGATCGAGGACCGCCGTCTTTCCCTGATACCAAATATTACGGACCGGGAAGTGCGTCTTCTGCGAGAAGTAGATCACCATCGCGGTGATTCCGTTGTCGGCGGCGGGATCGGCGACTTTTAAAAAGACGCGTTGTGTCGGGACGCCGTCAACGTTCCCGCCGGGGCCTTGCGAAATCGTGCCCGGAATGCTCTGATATTTGGCGACGATATTTTGGATGAGCCCGTCGGGAATGGTGTAGCCGCGAAGGGAGACCGCGCGCCCGTCGTGGAGCCCCACTTTGAGGTGAATCCCCGAAAGGAAGCCGCCTTGATGTCCGCTGACCTGGTTGCCGCCGGTCCAGACGCCGCCGGAGCCCTGTCCGTCCCCGGAGATGATGAGCGTCTTTGCAAAATGCGGTTTCATAAACGAATATTGATAGACGCGGTCTTGTGTGGCCGAGCCTTTGACTTCGTGCGAACGAAGCTGCACGGTGTAGTCGTGGACGTGCGAGAACGCCGCGTCGAAGGCCGCGAGCGCCGGCGCTTTCCCCGCCGCGAGAGCTGAGAGCGGCATTGCCGCGAGGGAGAGAAGCGCGACTGCGGTGGTGCCGAGCCGTAAAAACGATTTCATGGAATTGGGATCCTCCTCAATGATGAGAACGTTCCCAAGCGCGTTCGCGTTATGGAGCCTTCTCGCCCTGCTCGATTTGCTCGAAACCGACCTGATCGACGAGAAGATTGCCGTGCTTGCCTTCGACCCCGATGATGACGTCGCACTTCGCCTCCGCGGCGATCTCCTCGATGGTGCGGCTCAAGGGCGCGCCGGTGTACTTGCCTTCGCGGAAGGATCCGAGCACGATCAGATTCGCCCGCTCCCGCTTGGCAATATCGAGCACGGCCTGTTTCGTTGACCGCGCCTTTACCGTTTCAGTACGAAGATTGATATCGGCCTTGGCGGCGATCGCCTGTGCCGCACCGAGCGCATCGAGGGCCCGCCGCTCCTCGTCGGTCATCTCGGCATCGGGAGGCAACGAGTAGGGAACTGAGACGACGTAGATCGCCAAGA
>JAJXVC010000136.1 GCA_021782295.1 bacterium
TGTTCATCGCCTACCTCGGTGCGCGCATCGGTGCGAAATTACGGATCGTCCCGCTCCCGCCCTCACTGGTCTCGGGGCTCTCACCGAAGGTCCTCGATACCTCAGTCATCGTCGACGGACGCATCGTTGAAGCGATCAAAAGCGGCTTTCTTGAAGGGCCGTTCGTGCTGCCGCGCTTCGTCCTGCGCGAGCTTCAACAGATCGCCGATTCGGCCGATGCGCTCAAGCGCGCACGCGGTCGTCGCGGCCTCGATGTCCTCGGGCGTCTGCAGGAAGTCGCGGGTCTTGAAGTCGTCGATCGCGATTATCCCGAGCTTGCCCCCGGGAACGTCGATGCAAAACTCGTGCGCTACGCGCGCGAGTTCGGCGCGAAGCTCGTCACCAACGATTACAACCTGCAGCGCGTCGCGCGCGTCGAGAATGTCCTCACGCTCAATCTGCACGAGTTAACGGCGGCGCTCAAACCCGTCGTGCTTCCAGGTGAGGAGATGCGCGTGCATGTCGTGCGCGAAGGGAAGGAGGCGCATCAAGGCGTTGCCTATCTCGACGATGGCACGATGGTCGTCGTCGAACGCGGGCGACGTCATCTCGGCGACCGACTCGACGTCATCGTGACCAGCGTTCTGCAAACCGTCACCGGCCGGATGATCTTTGCTCGCCCGAAGGGTGAAGAGGGCGAGGAGTGATGCGCTGGGCTGCGTTAGTCGTCGCGGCGGGCGAAGGGCGGCGTTTCGGTGGGTTCAAGCAACTCATTGAGATCGCCGGGCGCCCGATGCTTGCGTGGTCGCTCGATGCGCTCGCCGCTGTTGCCGCATTCGATCTCGTCGCCGTCGTGACGGCGCCGGAGGTCTTCGACGATGTCGAACGCGTTGCACGGCCGATCCTCGGCGAACGGCTGCTGCCGTTGGTCGCCGGCGGAGCGACGCGCCAGGAGAGCGTCCGGAACGGATTGCGCTCCCTCGGCGGGCGCTGCGATGCGGTCGCCATTCACGATGGCGCGCGACCCTGCGTGCGAACGGAGGATATTCTTGCCGGGATGCGCGAGATTGCGCCGGGACGAGCGGCGTTGCTGGCAGCGCGCATCGTCGATACGTTAAAACAGACAGAGGAAGGATCGACGGTGGTTCGCGCGACGTTCCCTCGCGAAAATATGTGGGCGGCACAGACGCCGCAATTCGCAACCTATGCCGACCTTGCGGCAGCGCACGAACATGCATTGCAGGCCGGTACCGAGGTGACCGATGATATCGCGTTGTTGGAAGCGAGCGGCGTCCTCTGCGCCGTCGTGCCGTCGACGGCGGAAAACCTGAAGGTGACGCAGCAGCCCGATCGCGAGCTCGCAGCAGCGATTCTTGCCGCGCGCATGCAGCATGCGGAGCGCCCGTGATGATGCGCGTGGGGCACGGTTTTGACGCTCACCGGCTCGTCGAGGGGCGATCCCTGATCCTCGGCGGTGTAGCGATTCCCTTCGAGCGCGGGGCGCTCGGGCACTCCGACGCCGATACGCTCGCGCATGCGGTCGCCGACGCGCTGCTCGGTTCGCTCGCCCTCGGCGACCTGGGCGCGCATTTTCCCGATAGCGACGAGCGCTGGAAGGGCGCGGATTCGTTAGGATTATTGGCGGCCTGCGTCGCGCTCGTTCGCGAACGCGGCTATCGGGTCGGCAATATCGATGCGACGATCGTCGTAGAGCGGCCGCGGCTCGCAGCGTACACGGAGCAGATGCGCTGCAACCTTGCCGCGCGATGCGGCGTCGATGCAAGTGCCGTGAGTGTAAAAGCAAAAAGCAGCGAGGGTATGGGGTACACCGGTGACGGTACCGGGATAGCCGCCTATGCCGTCGCGACCGTGGAACAGGTCGCGCCGTGAAGCCGAACGTGTCGGCGCTCGCGCGTCGGATGCAGGAGTGGGGATTCTTGGAGAGCCCGGCTCCCGATGCGGCGTATCGTTGGATCGAGACCTTTCTCGAAGCGTACGGCGAGCGCGTCGCCGATCTCGACAATGCGCGACCGCTCGTGCTTGCGCTGCGTGCGGAATCATGCATCGTTCCGGCGCTCGAACTCGAACGCTTACGTTCGCGTGAAGTGCTGTTTTTTCTCGATGCGGTCGCGCAATACGTCGACGCGCAACCGGAGTTGCGTGGGCTCGCGCTCGCGCACGATCTGCCGACGATCGGTGAGGAGTTCGGCCTCGCTGCCGAAGATGCCGTCGACAGCGTTCGCATGGCGCTTACCGGGCTGCGCGACGGTGTCCCGCTCGAGCTGCTCTTTCCATTGCTCGGCCACGATCGGATCATGATCCGGATCGGTGCGATCAACGCGCGGCTTCTCCACGGACGCGGTTTAGAGCCGATCGCGTACGGCCCCGACGGGTCGCCCTTCGAACCGATTCATGGGAAGCGTCCGGAATAGATGCGATTACTGCAAAAAATAGCGGCGGATTTTCGCGCTCCGCTGGAGCGCGATCCCGCGGTGCGCGGACCGATCGACGTCCTCCTCTCGTATCCCGGTTTTCACGCGCTTCTCGCGCATCGCTTCATACACGTCTTGCATCGCTGGCGCATCCCGCTGCTTCCGCGTTGGTTTGCGCACATCGTTCGCTTTCTCACGGGAATCGAAATCCATCCCGGGGCGACCATTGGGAATGGTGTGTTCATCGATCACGGCATGGGCGTCGTCATCGGCGAGACGGCAGAGGTCGGCGATGGATGCACGATCTACCAGGGTGTCACGCTCGGCGGCACGAGTCTTTCGCACGGCAAGCGCCATCCGACGCTTGCAGCAAACGTCGTGGTCGGCGTCAACGCCGCCGTTCTCGGCGCGATTACCGTCGGTGAGAATAGCAAGATCGGCGGCGGCTCGATCGTCGTTCGCGACGTTCCCGCCAACGCCGTGGTCGTCGGTGTACCCGGACGCATCGTCTTTATCGACGGCGAACCGGTACGCGACAAGGGCGAACTTCCGCGTGTCGTGATGCCGGATCCCGATGCGGTGCAGATCGCACAGCTGCAGACACATGTAGCGCAACTTGAGGGGCGCCTCCGGGCGCTCGAACGCTCGCAAGGAAACGACGATGCCGCTGCAGCTCTATAACACGCGCACCCGCCGGGTCGAAACGTTTCAACCGCGCCGCGACGGGCAGATCTCGATCTATGTCTGCGGGTTAACCCCCTCGGCGCAAGCGCATCTCGGGCACGCGCGTTCGTTTCTCTTTTTCGATCTCTTACGCCGCTATCTCGCGTTCTCGGGATATCGGGTCACCTACGTGCAGAACGTCACCGATATCGACGATCGGAGCATCGAGGCCGCACATCGGCTCGGCGTCTCGTGGCGCGAGATCGTTGCCGGATATTATGCCGAGTTCAAACGGTCGATGGCGCGGCTGGGCGTGCGCGAACCTGACAAAGAGCCCTATGCGACCGACTTTATTCCGCAGATTCGCGAAACGATCTCTGCGTTGATCGAGCGCGGTTACGCCTATGTCGCGAGCGACGGTATCTACTACCGCGTCGGAAAGTTCGCCGGCTACGGCCTGCTCTCCAATCGCAATATCGCCGAGCTCGAAGCCGGCGCACGCATCGAGATCGACGAGGCAAAAGAAGAAGCACTCGATTTCGCGCTCTGGAAATTCGCAAAACCCGGCGAACCGCATTGGCCGTTCGAACCCTACGGCGATGGGCGGCCTGGGTGGCATATCGAATGTTCGGCGATGTCGCATGCGCTGCTCGACCCCGAGGGAACGGGGTTCGATATTCACGGCGGTGGGGCCGACCTGATCTTCCCGCATCACGAAAACGAGATCGCGCAGAGCGAGCCGTTGATGGCGCGCCCGCCGATGGCGAACTTCTGGCTGCACGGCGGTCTTTTGTTATTCGACAATCGCAAAATGAGTAAATCACTCGGCAATTTCGAACCCTTGAGCGACGTACTCGATCGGTACGACCCGCAGGCGATCCGGTTGCTTTTTTTGCGAACCGGCTACGGGAAGGTGATGAACTTTACCGAGGAGGCGATGGCGGGAGCGGTCGCAACCCTCGAGCGCTTGCGACGCGACTATCGCGCCCTGCACGAAGCTGCAGCGGGAGTCGACGGCAGCGCTACCGCGGGCGGCGCGTTAACCGCGCGCATCGTCGAGGCGCTCGACGATGATATGAACACCGCAGCGGCGTTGCGCGAGGTGCTTGCCGCCGCGAGCGCACCGCTGGAGGGCGATGCGCGGGCGCGCTTGAGCGAACTGCGGAGTCTTCTGCATTTGTTGGGGCTCGAACCCGACGATCGCTGGCTCGCCGATCCGAAGGAACTTCCGCTCCCCGAGGATCTTGCGTACGCGCTGCGCCGCGAGATCGGGGAGCCGTGGCTCGATGGAGTCGACGAAGCGCACTCCGCACTCGAGCGCGTCATCTCCGAACGGCTCACCGCTCGAACGAACAAAGATTGGTCGCGGAGCGATCGACTTCGCGATGCGCTTGCACGTTGCGGCATCGAAATTCAAGATGGGAAGGAAGGCTCGACATGGAGCGTCGTCCGATAAACCGAGGGCGGGGGAAAGCTCCCCTCGATTTCGATGATGTCATCTACGGTATTCACGCCGTCTCCGAGGCGCTCGAAGCCGGGGAAGAGATTTTGGCGCTGCACGTCGCAAGCGATCGTGCCCGCGATCCAGCGTTGCGCGCGCTGCTCTCCGCCGCTGAAGAACGAGGGCTGCGCGCGCGCTTTGAAGGACGCGATTTCTTCGCTCGCCTCCCATATAAAGCGCACCAGGGCGTCATTGCGCGTAGCGCACCGTTTCCGTATGTCGATATCGAGGAGATGCTGACGCCGCGCGACGGCGAGCCGCTGCTCGTCGTCATTCTCGACCACCTCACCGATCCGCATAACGTCGGAGCGATCGTCCGTACCGCGGCGTGCATTGGGGCAAACGGGATCGTTTTGCCGGATCGTCGGAGTGCCGGCGTCAATGCGACGGTGCGCAAAGCCGCAGCAGGGGCGACCGCGCGCATACCGATCGCCCAGGTGACCAATATCGCGCAAACGATCGCCGGGCTGAAGAAGCGCGGACTCTGGATCGCCGGAGCGGAGGCCGGGGAGGGGGCGCTCCCCATGTACGATGTCGATCTCCGGCGCGATCTCGCGCTGGTCATCGGGGCGGAAGGGAGCGGGCTTGCCCCCCTGGTGGCGCGGAACTGCGACTTCCTCGTGAAGATTCCGATGCTCGCGGGGGTCGCCTCGCTCAACGCCTCGGTCGCGGCCGCGGTACTCCTCTACGAGGCCCACCGCCAGCGTCGCTCCCCAGGTGAGGCCGAGCACGAGCGCTAGAAAATCGGGGCGATACGGCAAAAACGCTTGACGCTGGAGGGGAGCCCTCCTATACTGCGTCCCGTGCGACGCGCTCGACGGGCTCCGGCCCGCGTCATGCGTCCACGCGTCCCAGACGAGGCAGATACCACCCATGGCAATGACCCAGCCGGCCCCTGCAGGGCTGGACTATCACGAACGCGGCGACGAAGATCTC
>JAJXVC010000006.1 GCA_021782295.1 bacterium
TGCCGCGTCATCGAGCAGATAATCGCCTCTGTTTTTTTGAGCTCCCCCTCGGGAAGTTCAAAATTCTTCGGAAGTGCGCGCGACATTCCCGGAATCATTTTGAGCAGATCGCCCATCGACCCCATCTTGCGCACCTGTCGTAATTGATCGAGGAAATCATCGAGTGAAAATTGCGCGTTGCGCATCTTCTGCTCGAGTGATTTTGCCTGTTCCTCGGTATAAATACCACGCGTTTTTTCAATCAGCGTCAGCACGTCGCCCATTCCGAGAATGCGCGAGGCTAAGCGATCGGGATGGAACGCTTCTAGTGCCGAGAGTTTTTCTCCGACACCGATGAGTTTTATCGGCGCGCCAGTTCGCTCGAATATCGAGAGCGCGGCACCGCCGCGGGTATCGCCGTCCATCTTCGTGAGGACGATGCCCGTAACGCCGAGCCGGCGGTGGAAGCCGTCGGCGACGTTCGCCGCCTCTTGCCCCGTCATAGCATCGGCAACGAAGAGAATTTCGCGCGGCTGCGTTGCCGCTTTGATCCGCTCGAGTTCGGACATCAACGCATCGTCGATCTGCAGTCGTCCTGCCGTATCGATGATGACCGTCGAGATGCCGAGGCGCTTGGCTTCGGCGACACCGAGCCGCGCGGTCTCGACCGGGTCGGCGGTGCCGCGTTCGAAGACCGGAAGATCGATCTGTTCGCCGAGCCGTTGTAACTGCGCGATGGCGGCAGGGCGGTAAATATCGGCGGCAACGAGGAGGCTGCGTCTGCCTTGCTCCTTCAGACGCAGCGCGATCTTACCGGCGTGCGTCGTTTTGCCCGAGCCCTGAAGCCCGACGAGCAAGATAACCGAGGGAGGCGCATCGCTGAATTGCAGCCGCGCTTCGGCGCCGCCGAGTAACGCGACGAGCTCCTCGTGACAGATGGAGACGATCGTCTGCGCCGGGGTAAGCGATTCGAGAATATCTGCGCCGAGTGCGCGCTCTTTGACGCGTGCGACGAACGACTTGGCTGACGAGAGCGAGACATCCGCTTCCAAGAGCGCCACGCGAATTTCGCGTAGCGCCTCGGTGATATCGCTCTCGCTGAGCCGGCCGCGACCCGTTAGGCGCGAAAAGAGCGCGCCTAATCGATCGCTGAGTTGTTCGAACACGTCGGGGCTGCCGTGCTAGGCCTTCGCCGCAGCCTCGTCGATGCGCGCAACGGCATCGCCGACGGTCTTGATTTTTTCCGACTCTTCGTCGGGAATGCTGATGTTGAATTCGGTCTCGAACGCCATCACCAATTCCACCTGGTCGAGTGAATCGGCACCGAGATCGTCGGTGATCGAGGCTTCCGGCGTCACTTCTGACTCCTGAACGCCGAGTTGTTCGACGATGACTTTCTTAACGCGATCGAAGGTGCTGCTGGACATGATTCTCCTTGTAGTACGGTGATACGGATTTAGGTGACGATGCCGCCGTCAACGACGATACATTGCCCGGTGACGTATCGCGACGCATCCGAGCAAAGAAACGACACCACCCCGGCTACATCCTCCGGGGTCCCCGCTCGCCCGAGCGCCGTTTTGGCGATCAAAGCCTCGCGGTACGCTGCCGGCATCGAGGCGGTCATCGCCGTCTCGATCAGTCCCGGAGCGACACTATTCACGCGGATATTCCGCGAACCCAACTCCTTGGCGAGCGAACTGCCCAGCGCGAGGAGCGCCGCCTTTGAGGCGGCATAGGCGCTCTGCCCGGCGTTGCCGGTGATGCCGACGATGCTGCTGAGCAAGACGATGCTTCCCGAGCGCTGCTTCATCATCGGGCGTGTCACCGCCGCACAGAGATAGAATGCCGATTTCAGGTTGACGTCGAGCAGTTGGTCGAGCTGTTCGGGCTTCATGCGCATCAGGAGCGCATCGATCGACTGGCCGGCGTTGGCGATCGCAAAATCGATTTTGCCGAAGGCTTCCTGTGCGCGGAGAACGGCGGCATCGACCGACGCGGCATCGGCAACGTCGGCAACGAGGATCTCGATGCGCGCGTCGGCGCGGACGGAACGACAGGCGGCGGCGCTCTCTTCCAGCGCAACGGTGTCGCGCCCCACGAGTGCACAGTCGGCACCGTTGCGAACGAGGTCGACGGCGATCGCTCGGCCGATGCCGCGGCTCGCCCCGGTAACGATCGCGCTGCGTCCCGCGAACATCATGCTCCCACCTCCGAAAGTAGGCGCGCTTCGAGGCGCTCGACGCCGCCTGCATCGCTGACGGCGATCACCTCGGGTGCGTTCGGCATGCGCTTCATCATCGGTGCCAATACCGCACTCGCACCGAACTCAACAACGAGATCGAGCTGAGCGTCGAGAAGACGGCTCGCCGTTTCGTGCCAGCGAACTTCGTGCACGATCGAGGCGACGAGATTCTTTCGCATCTCGTCGGCGCTGCGATAGGGCTGCGCATCGACATTCGAGATGACCTCGACGCCTTCGGGCATGCGAAACGATGCGGCGTCGACGGCGTGCTGGAAACGCGCGACCGCAGGCTGCATTAACGCCGAGTGCCATGCACCCGAGACATTGAGCGGCACGACACGCTTCGCGCCGGCGACGAGCGCTGCTTCACCCGCTGCGAGAACACCCTCGAGATCTCCGGAGATGACGATCTGCGCCGGTGCATTGAAATTTGCCGGCGAAACGCGGAGCCCGGTCTGCTTTTGCGTAGCATCGGTGACCGCGCGAACCGCAGCCGCATCGAGGCCGAGGATCGCCGACATGCCGCCCGGTGCGGTCGCGGCAGCTTCATTCATCGCTTTTCCGCGCTCGTCGACGACGCGCAGCGCGTTCTCGAACGAGATCGCACCCGCGATGACGAGACTGCAAAATTCGGCGAACGAGTGCCCTGCGGTCGCGACGATCTGCGGCGCAAGCCCTTGCACCGCGGTCGCAAGCGCGAGATTCGTCACGAAGATCGCCGGTTGACTGTATTGCGTCTCGCGCAGCCGCTCTTCAGGGCCTTCGCGCTGCAGCGCCAACAGATCGTACCCGAGAATTTTTTCGGCGCGTGCGTAGAGCTCGGCGGCGGCGGGGTAGCGCTGCGCGACATCGACCCCCATGCCCAACGTCTGCGAACCCTGTCCGGGGAAGACGGCACCGATGCGCAACGCACTCATGCCGACCACCGCCACGTCACCGCGCCCCATGAGAGCCCGCCGCCGAAGGCGACGAAGACGATGACGTCGTTGTCGCGAACGCGCCCAGCCGCAACGGCCTCCGAGAGCGCGATCGGAATCGACGCCGCCGAGGTATTTCCGTATTCGTGAATGTTGATCACGACGCGGTCGGGACCCATGTTGAGATATTTTGCCGCCGCATCGACAATGCGTTTATTGGCTTGGTGCGGAATGAGCAGGTTGAGATCGTCGCGCGTGAGATGGGCCTTCTGTAACGCCACATCGGTCGCCGCAATCATCTTGGTCACCGCGAACTTAAAGACTTCGCGCCCTTGCATCGAAAGATAATTCTTCCGCGCGGCGAGTTTCTCGGCGTCGATCGGGTTGCGCGAGCCGCCGGCTTCAACGAAGAGCAATTCGGGGCGGCTGCCGTCGGAACCGAGCTCGGAGGAGAGAAACGAATCTTTCTCCGAGGCCTCGAGCACCACGGCGCCCGCTCCGTCGCCGAAGAGAATCGCAGAGCCGCGATCCTCGTAATTCGTAATCGAGGTGAGTGTCTCGGCGCCGATCAAGAGAATGCGCTTATAGACGCCGCCGCGGATGAGCGCCGACGCCGTCGTGAGACCGTAAATAAAACCGCTGCACGCGATATTGATATCGAAGCCCGGTTTGTCGACGCCGCCGAGTCGCGAGGCAACGATACACCCGGTCGCCGGGAAACTGTAATCGGGCGTCACGGTCGCAACGATGAAGCAATCGATATCGCTCGCCTCGAGCCCGGCGTGTGCGAGCGCTTTGCGCCCGGCCGCGACGGCAAGATCGCTCGTCGCTTCGCCGGGGGCGACCCAGTGGCGCCGCTTCATGCCGGTGCGCGAAACGATCCACTCGTCGGAGGTATCGAGCCAGCCCGCGAAATCTTCGTTGGTGACCACGCGTTCGGGCGCATAATGCCCGACGCCCGCAATACGAACTCCGGTCAACGACACTTAGTCGTGTGAGTGGCCGGCGTGTTCGTCGCGGACTTCAACCACCGTGCGGCCGTCGTAGGTTCCGCAATGTTCGCAAACGAAATGCGGACGCTTCGGCTGGCGGCACTGCGAGCAGGCCGTCGTCGTTACCGGGTTGAGCTTCCAGTTCGCGGCGCGACGGCTACGCGTCTTGCTGCGAGGGGTTTTCCATTTTAAGTTCGCCACGTTTTTCTCCAGTTTCGCACGAGCATGCGCCCGAGTTCTTATTCATCCCGCAGACTCCACAGAGCCCCCGGCAGTCTTCGGAGCAGCGCATCCTCATCGGAAGCGCACCGAGCAGCACCTGCTGCGCGAGATCCGCGATATCCAATCTTCCGCCGAGAAGGACGTTTCCTTCGCCGAAGGGATCGTCCTCGCGACCGACGCGCGGGTTGATGCGCTCGTCGATTGCGACCTGCATCGGCCGCTCGACCTCTTCGAGGCAGCCCACGCAGGCAGCGCTCACCGTGCCCGCTGCTTCCCCGGTGAGGTGAAGCAGGCCATCGGTGGCCTGAACCTCGAGGTGCATGCGAACGGGCCCAACGAACGAGATATCCTCGAAGGGTTCTAAGGCGACCTCGTCATCGATGAGGATCCGCTGGCGGCTTCCCGCGAGGAGGCCGGAGAGATCGACGGTGTGCGAGCGAGCCAAAGAAACCTGCGCCTTGCGTTGGGAAGGCCCCGCCGAGGCGGGGCCCTTTGGTACAACCACGTCATTGTAGAGGCGGGCCGCGCTCTTGTCAAACCGAGCGTTCGTCGCAGAGGGGGGCTGCTATGACTGCTCTCACCGCCTCGGCCTCCTCGCTCGCCGCGCACGGCGTCGCTTATGCTCTTCCGATCGCCCGGGCCGCAGCCCGCAATGGGCTCGACCCGACGCTGCTCGCCGCGGTCGCCGCCCAAGAGACCGGTGGGCCGGGAAGCAACGCCGGGCGCAATATCCTCGGCGACGGCGGGCACGGGCACGGGCTCTTTCAGATCGACGACCGCTGGCACGCCTTTGCGCGCAGCCCCGCAGCGATGGACCCCGCGCAGAACGCCGAGCGGGCCGCCGAGCTGCTCCGCGGCCTGCTCGATCGCTACGGCGGGGACGAACGCGCGGCCCTCTCCGCCTATAACAGCGGCTCGCCGAGCGCTCGCGGCACGACGACGCGCTGGAGCGACGGCGCGACCCTCGGCTACGCCGACTCGGTCCTGCGCCACCAGGCGCAGATCGAAGATGCTCGCGCCGAGCTTCCTGCGGCGCTCGGGAGCATCGGCATCCCCCTTCCTCCGCCGCCGCCGGCGCGGCACGGCGAGCAGCCCTGGCTCGACGAACTCGCCGCCGAAACCAACGCCTCTACCCCCACTTCGTAAGGAGAACTATCGTGGCTTTTCTACCCGCCCTTGCCGAGGCCGCCGCACCGGCACTCCTTTCCATCGGCGCATCGGCGCTCGCCGGAGGCGCCCAAAACGGCGCGATGACCGCAATGAACTCCTGGGACGAGAACTTTCAACTCGGCCTCTACGCCTCCCAAATGCAGCATCAGGAGCAGCTCTCGCTGCAGTCGGCGCTCTTCGATGAAGCGACCGCCGAGCGCTCGGAGAACATGCGCGAGGTCAACACGCTGCGCAACGTGGAGATGCAGCAGATCAAAGCCGACAACGACATCACCAAGAAGTTCATTCAGTCGATCTCGGCATGAAGGCGACGCCGACCCAGGCGCGGGGAGTCGGCACGCCGGCTCCCGTCGCCACCCCAACGCTGGAGAGCGATGCGGTCGCCGCCGAACACCAGGCGGCGCTCGACCAGGCCTCGTTGCTGGCGATGCACGAGCAATTCGATGAGGTCGCCGCGGTACGTTCGGAGCAAATGCGCGAGAGCGATGCCCTGCAGAGCCTGTTGATGGCCGAGCTCAAAAGCGCCGACGAGACGCTCAAGAAATGGATCGCCATGATCTAGCGGAAAATCGGGAGGGAGGGAGTTGCGCGATGTGCTATACTCCCAAACCGTCGGGCCATTAGCTCAGTTGGTTAGAGCGCATGCTTGATAAGCATGAGGTCCCTGGTTCGAGACCAGGATGGCCCACCATTACTCGACCCCGAATCGTTCGGGGTTTTTTCTTTTTCCTAGCGCTTGCATGCCCGCATACAGACGAACGAATCGGGTATAGTACGGGCGACGGAGAATCACTCGCTCGTCCCGTCAAGGAGGATTCCGTGAACAGCAAAGCCCTCGCATTATCCCTAACGCTCGCGCTCGCAGCCTGCGGCGGCGGCGGCAGCAGCGGCGGAGGAATGAGTTCGCTGCCGAGCTCCGGCACGTCGCAACTCGCGGTGACATTGATGGACGCGCCGATTCAACTCAGCGGTATCACCGTGACGGCAGTGAATCTTGGGATCGACAAGGTGGAAGCGGTCGGGAACGGGAGCGCCGCGACCGTCATTCAGTCGTACTCATCGCCAAATGTCGTGAATATTCTTAATTACACCTCGACAGCGAACGCGCTGAATTTCTCGGGCAGCATTCCCTCCGGGCGCTACCAACAAATTCGGTTGTTGCTCGACACGGCAACGACCACGATCTCGTATACGCAAAACGGGACGACCTATACCGACGTGCCCTTGACGGTTCCCAGCGCAACGCAAGGAGGTTTCGGCAACGCAACCTCGACCGACTCCGGCGACGGCGTCGGCACCGCCGGCGTGAAGGTGAATGTTTCGCTCAACGCACAGGCTGGAACGACGTACGGTTTCGTACTCGATTTTAATGCCGGACAATCGATCGTTGATACCGGCGGCGGGAATTTTGTGATGAAGCCCGTCATCGTCGCCACGGCGGTCGCGCAATCCGGTTCGCTCTCCGGCACCGTTCTCAACCAAGCCGGGACGCCGGTCACCTCTGCCGAGGTCGAAGCGACGCAAAACGGTACGGTGATCAATGCGGGCATCACCGACGCGAATGGAAACTTCACCATCGATGCGCTTCCTGCCGGAACCTACACGCTCGTCGTCGAGAATACCTATACCACGCAAGCGGGCGCACAAGTGACCGCAACCGGTTACGACAGCTCTGTCGGTGTGACGCTCACGGTTTCAACGAGCGCAACGGTAACTGCCGGACAAACGCTGACCGTTCCCACGATCGTCGACTAGCGCATCCAGCCGCGGCATCCGTCATTCTCGCCGTTTCTCGCAGGCGATGCGAGGAGGACGTGCAAGGGTATGACGGATGTCCGCACGGCCGCTTTTCTGGCGCTTCTTTTCACCGATCATGTACGCCGTCGTTCCGCGCATGCAACGCTTCATGCGTGCCCCGGCTGCACGATCGTTGAAACGATGGTGGTACCGCTGCTTCGCCGATCCGTACACGAACTGTGTCGCCCTGCCAACGCGTGCGACGACGATCTTCGGCGGCAGGTTCGACGGCGACCTCAGCGGCGTCGTCCAACGGAGCATCTTCCACTTCGGCCTCTTCGAACCGCATCTCACCGAATTTCTCACCGACCGCCTACGGCCGGGCGACACGTTCGTCGATGTTGGGGCGAACGTCGGCTATTTTTCCGTGCTTGCATCGAAGCTCGTCGGTGATGGGGGCGCGGTCGTTGCAGTCGAGGCTTCGCCGAGTACGTTTACTGCGTTACGTGCGACGCTCGCGCGAAATAACGCGACGAACGTTCGCGCGATCGAAGCTGCAGCCTACGACTGTAAGGCGATGCTCCCGATCTATCATTTGCCCGAAGAATCGTTCACGAGCGGAGCGAGCATCGTGCGAGCGATCGGCCCGCAAGAAGCACTCGTCGCAGCAGAGCCGCTCGCGACGCTACTTACCGAGCGCGAACTCACCAACGCGCGCGTCATTAAAATCGACGTCGAGGGCGCCGAGGAGCGCGCGATCGCCGGGCTTCTGCCGGCCGTGCATCTCCTCCCGCGCGACGTCGAGATCGTCGTCGAGGTACTCCCGGAATCGTTTCACGCCGTCCTCGCGCAACTCCGAGAGCGCGGCTTCGATGCATCGATTCTCGATAATCCATTGGACCCGCTCGCGGCGCGCGCAAAAGGCTCGCGGCTCCAAGCCCTGCCTGCAGAGCCATCCCCGGAAAAATTAAAAATGACGCACGGCGTCATCTATTTGGTCTTTGCTCGAGCGAGCGCGCTCTGAGGTCGGAAATGCGTGCAATCGCGAAAAGTGGTGGAGACGACAGGATTCGAACCTGCGACATCCTGCTTGCAAAGCAGGCGCTCTACCAACTGAGCTACGTCCCCGTCGCGGCGCTCGAGGGTTGGCCCCGGACAGCGGATTCTCCTCTCGGAGAGCGCGGGCGATTTCGGCCTATCGCGGAGGACTCTGGCGCGGCGGCGTGAAGAGAAGGCGCCGCACCTTGGGGGCATAGCTCAGTTGGTAGAGCATCACGCTGGCAGCGTGAGGGTCAGGAGTTCGAGTCTCCTTGCCTCCACCAAGAACCGCCCGATTCTTCGGGCGTTTTTCTTTTCAGCAGGCGATGCAGTGCAACGACTTCGTCGCACGTGCGTACGCCTGCAACCGCCGGTCGCGCGTCATCAGGCTCGCTCCGTAGGCGATTGCGGTTGCGACCAACATGCGGTCCGCTGGATCGGCGTGCATTGGGTGAGCGAGCATCGCCGCCTCCGCCGCGATTGTCGGTGAGAGGGGCGCCGTGACCACGCCGGGCAACGCGAACAGTTCGCGCACGTAGGCGTCGGCCGATACCGTGAGGTTCAAACGCCCCTTTTCGACCAGCATAGCAACTTCCCACGCCGAAATCGGCGAGAGAAGCAAACGCCCGTCGCGCGCAGCAGCATCGATGCTTCTGCGACTAGCGGGGCGCAGCGTTCCATCGGCGGCCCAAATCGCGGCGTGGGTATCAAGCAAAATGGGGGTCATCGTTCTCCCACTGCGCCCCGATCGGTTCGACGATCTCCCCGACACCGATGACGCGGCCACGAAGCGCGCCGCAGAACGCCGCGCCGGCCGAATGCGCCGGCAGCAGACGTGCAACAGGTCGCCGATGTTTCGTAATCACGACTTCTAAACCGGAGCGTTCGACTTCGTCCATGATTTCCAGACATCGCGATTTGAATGCGGCCGCACCGATGGTTCGCGACCCGAGCAGCAACAGCGAGACCGGTTTCGATCCGTCCGTGTTTTTTGATTTGGTCATATTATACGACCATGTTAGCAAAAGTGCCTGCGCGTCTCAAGGGGCCGCCCCCTCCCCGGCCGTAGGAGGCTGGGGCGGCGGGCGCGTACCCCCTCCATGCGGAGGGTGCCGGACGATCGCGCCGTGGATGCGGCGAGGAAAGTCCGGGCTTCAGCGGGCAGGATGCAGGCTAACGGCCTGTCGGGGTAACTCGAAGGAAAGTGCCACAGAAACATACCGCCGTCGGCGCGAGCCGCCGGTAAGGGTGAAATCGTGAGGTAAGAGCTCACGGAGGACTACGGTGACGTAGCCTCGCGGTAAACCCCATCCGAAGCAAGACCGCTCGATACCTGTCGCTTGCGGCAGGCGGGTCGCCCACCCGGCTCGAGTTACGTTGCACCGAGGTGCGCGGTGACGCGCACCCCAGAGAGATGATCGTCGCCTGCATGAACTGCAGGTACAGAATCCGGCTTACAGGCACGCCTCCGCACGCGCAACCTCCAGGGTCGCCGCTGCGTTGGTACGAAAAGAACCCTTCCCTCCCCGCAATCCAGCGTTAGGACCCAAGATGAGCGAGCAGACCTTTACCCCCGAAATTACGGTCGATCAGGCCTTCAAGATGCATGCCGGTGCGCGCCGCGTCTTTGCGCGCTTCCACCTCGGCGGCTGCAGCAATTGCGCGATCAGCGAATCGCACACCATCGGCGCCGTCAGCGAAGATTACGGCATACCGCTGCCGATGCTGCTCGACGCGCTCAACGCGCTCTGGGATCAAGGCTCGCTCGCGATCGGTGATAAGGTGCGCATTCCCGAGGAACTGCGCGCAAAAATTCCCCAGCTTGCAAATGTTCCGGAGAGCGGCACGATCGTCGGGGTCGAGAGCGGCGCCTATACCGCCGAGTTCGGTGAAGTGCGCTTGCAAGGGCTCGCCGAGGATTTCATTCCCTTCGAAGCCGGCGCCGAGAAGGCTCCCGCCTAACCCCGCGCGGCGGCGCCGCTATTTCAGCGGCCGGCGCGATTCGAAGCCCTCGTTCTCGCCATGCCAGTGCGCAACGAGCGGCTCGCCGAACTTCCAGCAGAGCCAGATCGATTCGCCCTGACGCTCGCTGGGAAAATCGATCAGACCCAGGTCGATGTCCTTCACCACACAGCCGAAGTGCTCGATGCGGTGGATCAGCCGGATGATCTCGATCTTCATCTCGCCGAAACGCGGCGTGGGGAGCGTCGAATGCGGACCGGCGAGGCGGTTGCGGCTCGGCCCGACGCGCAACTCGGGGTTCGTCGCGAGCAGGTTGATCGCCAGCTCGCGCCGCAAGCGCAAGAGCTCCTCAACGAGCGGTTCGATTTTAGCGATGAGGGCGTTTGCCTCGCGCGGAGAAAACAACGACATGCCGACTCCTGCATCACGATTTCCCGAGCTCCACCTGGTCATCGCCGCGGGCCTCTCCGGCGCCGGGGTCACGCAGACGCTCAAGATCCTCGAGGATATCGGCTTCGCTTGCGTCGCCCAACTTCCCGCCGATCTCCTCGACGCAACCCTCGAGCATTTCCATCAGCGCGGCACCAACCGCGTCGCGCTCTCATTCACTCTTCCCGACGGTGAAGTCGCCGCGTTCGTCGCGCGTATCGATGCATTGCGAACGCAGGTCGCTCGGCTCGACGTACTCTTCCTTGAGGCCGGCGAGCGCGCGTTGATCGGCCGCTTTAGCGAAACGCGGCGCCGCCATCGCCTAAGCCTCGGGGTGACGCTCACCGAAGCGATCGAACGCGAACGAACCGCCCTGGCACCGATTCACGACCTCGCGACCACGACCATCGAGACCGATGCGATGACGCTCTCGCAACTGCGTGCCCGCGTCAGCAACGCCGTCGGCAGCGAACTCGGCGGAGCGCTCGACGTCACGTTTCTCGCATTCGGTTTCAAATACGGTTTGCCGCCCGAGCTCGATCTGCTATTCGATGTGCGCTTTCTCGCCAATCCCAATTACGATCCCGAATTACGCGAACGACTTGGAAGCGATCCCGCGGTCGCAAAATTTATCGAAGGCGACGAAACCCTCGAGCCCTTTCTCGAACGCGCACGCGACCTCATCGCCTTTCTTCTTCCGCTCTATCGACGCGAAGGCAAGACGCGCATCACCATCGGCATCGGGTGTACCGGCGGCCGACATCGCTCGCTCTACGTCGCTCACCGCCTCAGAGACGAATGCGCGCAGAGCGTCGATCGATCCGACTGCAATGTCGCTGCACGGGATATCGGCCGATAATGCGTTCACGCATTCTTACCGGCGCCCAGTGGATTCTTCCCGGCTTCGGAATCAAACGCTGGATGTTCGTCGCGCTCCTCGGGTTGTTTTTTATTCTCGATGCAGCAAACCGTATCGTCGTTGCATCCGGGGTGCACATCCGGCTCGACGAAATGCTCGACGCGTTCGTCGTCGATCTCATGCCGCCGTCGTTCCTCACGACGGCCTTTATCGCCATCGGGATCACCATGATGGCACTCGGGCTCTACTTTAGCGTTCGCGCCGTCGCGCGCTCGGCACGCGAGCCGCGCACCGATCCGCTCGGGCGCCTCCGTCGCTTTAAACTCGCGCAGGGCTACAAGGTCGTCGCGATCGGCGGCGGTACCGGGCTCTCGACGCTGCTGCGCGGGCTAAAAACCCACACCAGCAATCTGACGGCCGTCGTCACCGTTAGCGACGACGGCGGCTCCTCGGGGCGGCTGCAAAAAGAGCTCGGCGTACTGCCGCCGGGAGATATTCGGAACTGCCTCGTGGCGCTCGCCGACGATGAAGCCTTAGTGACCGATCTTTTCCGCTATCGTTTCGCCGACGGCGAAGGGCTCGAAGGGCACTCGTTCGGCAATCTCTTCATCGCGGCAATGACCGGCATCACGGGAAATTTCGATAGCGCGATTAAGGAATCGAGCCGCGTCCTGAGTGTTATCGGGCGCGTACTCCCATCCACGCTGCGCTTTGCGACGCTCTGCGCGGAGATTTCAGACGGGAAGATTCTGCGCGGTGAGTCGGAGGTCGGCAAGAGTCCGAGCCCGATCGCTCGGCTCTTTCTCGATCCCGCCGATGTGAAGCCGCTCGAGGAAGTCATCGAAGCGATCCGCGATGCCGATGCCATCGTTTTGGGCCCGGGCTCGCTCTTCACCTCGATCCTCCCGAACTTATTGATCGACCGCATTGCTGCAGAGATCGCGGCGGCTCATGCCGTCAAAATTTACGTCTGTAACGTGATGACGCAACCCGGCGAGACCTCAGCGATGAGCGCCTCGCAACACGTCGCGACGCTACAACGGTACGGCGGCGCGAATATCTGCGATTATGCGCTCGTAAACGCGCAGCGGCCACGTCGCCTCCTCGATCTCTATGCCGTCGAGGGGCAGTTGCCGGTTGAAAACGATGAATCGGCGATTCGCGCACTCGGGGTCGAACCGATCGTCGCTGCAGTGATGAGTGAATCGGAACATGTTCGTCACGATCCCGAACGCCTCGCGCAGGCGGTTATCGAGACGATCGATCGGGTGGTGGCGAAGCGGGCGTCGTTGTTCCGGGGCTCGTCGACGTCTTCGCCACGCTGAGGCGAACGACGATAGCGCGCGGCTTTCCCGGTATCGCGCTTCCGCTGGAACTCAGCGTCGTGTAGCCCGGTGCTTGCACCGTGTAGTCGAAATCGCCGGTAGGAATCTTCGCAAACGAGAAATGCCCGGCGGCATCGCTCGTCGTCGTAAGTACGGTGTCGAGCGTGACGATCGCTCCGGCGACCGGCTGGTTCGTCGCCGCGTCGATCACCGTCCCGGTGAGCGATGCATAGGATGCCCCCGGAGGCAGCGCCCCATCGTTACATCCGCCGAGCATCGCTGCGACTGCAAGAAACGCGAATCCGCGCAGGAGAGCCTTCATACCCGATGGATTATCGCGTCGCACCGCGCGCCCCTGCGCGGCGTTCGGTACGCAGGCAGCGGGCAGCCGGAGTAAGAAGCCCGATGCGCTATGCAAACCCCATCGATCGACTCCGCTCTTCGGCCCGATTACTGCGCCGACGCCCTTGCCGCCATTGGACACACGCCGCTCGTACGTCTCAACAGCGTTACCGACGGCGCTCGCTGCCTGGTCTTGGCGAAGGTCGAGTACATGAACCCCGGCGGCAGTATCAAAGACCGCCCCGCAGTCGCTATGCTCGAGGCCGCGGAAAAAGCGGGGTTGCTGAAACCCGGGGGGACAATCGTCGAACCGACCAGCGGAAACACCGGCAGCGGACTAGCGATGGCGGCGGCGATCCGCGGATATCGTTGCATCCTCGTCATGCCCGATAAAATGTCGCGCGAGAAAATCGATCTTCTCAAGGCCTATGGCGCCGAGGTCGTCGTTACCCCGACGAACGTTCCGTCGGATTCCCCTGAATCGTATTACGGCGTTGCCAATCGTTTGGCCGCGGAGATCCCCGGTGCATTCCAGCCGAATCAATTTCACAACCATCATAATCCCGACGCGCATTATGCGACGACCGGCCCCGAGATTTGGGAGCAGACGCACGGTTCGCTGACGCATTTCGTGGCGGGAATCGGCACCGGCGGCACGATCTCGGGAACCGCTCGCTATCTCAAGGAGCGCAACCCGAAGATCCACGTTATCGGCGCCGACCCGGAGGGTTCGATCTACTCCGGCGACACGCCGCGCTCGTATGCCGTCGAAGGGATCGGGATGAACTATCTCCCCGAAACCGTCGACCTGAAAGTCATCGACGAGATGGTTCGCGTCTCCGATCGGGACTCGTTCCTGATGGCGCGCCGCATCACGCGCGAAGAGGGTTTGCTCGTCGGTGGTTCATCGGGAACCGCTGCCGTCGCCGCCATTCAACTCGCGCGTTCGCTTCCTGAAGACGCCGTCGTCGTCGTCATCTTCCCGGATTCAGGGCGCGGCTACATGTCGAAGATTTTCAACGACGAATGGATGATCGCCAACGGCTTCCTCGCCGAAGGCAAACGCCGGGCAACCGTCGCCGACGTCCTGCGCAGCAAGACGCCGCTTCCGCCGATGATCGTCCTCGACGAACGCGAGACGGTACAGCGCGCACTGGATATTCTGCGCAAGTACGAGATCTCACAGATTCCGATCATGCGCGGTCGCGAGCAGATCGGAAGCGTGAACGATGTCGCGGTAATGCAAGCCGTCTTCGACCGCAGCGATATCGTGCATCGGCAGGTCGGCGAAGTGATGGGGCGCCCCTTCCCATCGCTCGACAGTGCCGAGCCGCTCGAAAGCGCCTATAAACTGCTTACGCTGGCCAACCATGCCATCGTCGTCACCGATGCCGAGGAACCCGTCGGCGTCGTCACGCGGCAAGATATCATTAGTTTTCTCTCCGGAAGCCCCGAGGCGGCAGGGTAAAGCGCTTTCATGAAATTCAGCACGCGAGCGATTCACGTCGGCCAAGAGGCCGACCCGACGACCGGCGCGACGATCGTCCCCATCTATCAAACTTCTACGTACACGCAAACGGCGGTCGGCGAGCACCGCGGCTTCGATTACAGCCGCACCGTTAATCCAACGCGCAGCGCGCTCGAAGCGCAGTTGGCATCGCTTGAAAACGCGCGCTATTGCAGCGCCTTCTCCAGCGGCATGGCCGCAACGGCGGCGGTCTTGAATCTCTGCAGCGCCGGCGACCACATCGTGGTGACCGACGATCTCTACGGCGGAACCTATCGGCTTTTCTCGCGTGTTTTAGAACGCTACGGCATGTCGTTCACGTATGTCGACATGAGCGATCTTGCAGCGGTTCGCCGTGCGATTCGCGAGGAAACGAAACTGATTTGGATCGAGACGCCGACCAATCCGTTGCTCAAGATCGTCGACATCGCCGCGATCTGTGCCCTTCGCAACCGCGAGCGCACGGTCGTCGTCGTCGACAATACCTTCGCATCGCCGTATTTCCAGCAACCGCTTTCGTTGGGGGCCGACGTCGTCGTGCACTCGACGACGAAGTATATCGGCGGGCACTCCGATGTCGTCGGCGGGGCGGCGATCACCGACCGTTCGGATCTTCATGAATCCATGAAGTTCCACCAAAATGCCGTCGGCGGCGTACCGGGCCCACACGATGCGTGGCTCACGATGCGCGGCGCCAAGACGCTTGCGATCCGCATGCGCGAGCATGCCGCGAACGCAGCGCGCGTTGCCGATTTTCTCGAAGCACACGACGAAGTTGCACGCGTCTATTACCCGGGATTAGCAAGCCATCCGCAGCACGAGATTGCGAAGGCGCAGATGAGCGGTTTCGGCGGCATGCTGAGTTTCGTACTGCAGGGCCCCGTCGAGCGAGCCTTCGCATTTGCCCGGGAAACAAAACTCTTTAGCCTCGCAGAATCGCTCGGTGGTGTGGAATCGCTCCTCTGCCATCCCGCGCGTATGACGCATGGTTCAATTCCGAAGGAAGACCGCGAGCGCCGCGGCGTCACGGATGGACTCCTGCGCCTTTCGGTTGGAATTGAAGATTGCGACGATTTGATCGCCGATCTTCGAAATGCAATCGAGCGAAGCGCTCGCGCTTAGTACTCGCGATTGACCGGGTAAGCGACGGCGCTCGCTCCGGCGAGATCGCGCTTCGCCTGCCGTTGGCCGATCTTCCCGGCGCGCGCTTCCTCCGAAAGTACGACGCCGCGAACGCCGTCATACCACATGTATTCATAGGTGCGCATCTGCGAGAAGCCATTGCCGGAGCTCACTTTGAGCCAATACGCCGGCATGCCGTTCACGAGCACTGAATTTTTGCGGCTGACAAACGTGCTTCCGCCCGAAGCCGAGCGTAATTCATTGATGTACGTCGTGTAGAAACCACCCAGCGATCCGTTCGAAAAATATTCGAAGGAGAGCGAGATAATCCGTGCATCGCTTTTGCCGGGATTGAACCCCCAGACTGCAACCGGCGTCATATGTGTTGCTGCTTGGTAGGGAACTTTACGCATAGCGATCAGCACGACGCCGACCGGAGCGACGTAGTGAATTGCGGGGTCGTTATATGTACGCTGACTCAATGTTGCCGGGGCCGGCGAGGAGAGCGTTGCGCCGACGGGCGCGAAGGCGAGGACGAACAGGGATACCAGCGCGAAAAACCACCTACGAAAGATCAACGGTCGAGTACCTCGAGAAGTGCGGCAAATGCGCCGATATAGCGCTCGGTAGTGTTGCGGTGACCGCCGGGAAACTCCTCGCTGCGAACACCGACGCCGCCTTCGCGCAAGCGCCGTGCGATGGTTCGGGCGGCAATATCGAGCCCATATTCGTCGCGACGCCCGGCATCGAGATAGCACAGCGATAGGCGCGCGAGCCCCGAGATCCGTTCCGCATTGTACTCGGCCGGGTCGAAGGCGAGCCAGCGGGCGAGAACCTCGTCATCGATCGCTCCCGTCGCTCGATCGAAGGGAAGATCCACATCGAACGGATGCTTCGAGCGCGGAGAGTATGCCGCAGCACACGCCAGAATAAAGAGCGCTGAAAAATCATCGCTCCGTCGCAACGGATCGCGTTCGAATGCCTCCATGAACGCTGCGAAGTCGCCATTATGGCGCTCGAAGCTCCGTTGCGCCGCCGGGAAAAGCATCGGCATCGTCATGCGGAAATAGCAATCCCCAGCGATCGATGCAAGCGCCGAAAACCGTTCCGGGTACTCTGCGGCAAGATGAAAGGCACCAAAACCGCCCGAGGATTTCCCAACGATCGCGCGCGCGCTCCGGCGAACGATCGTCCGGAAGTGGCGATCGATTTCATCGACGATTTCGACGGCGACGTGCTGCGCGACATTCCCATTCTGAATCGAGTCGACGTATTGCGAACCACCCAAGCGCGTCGCACCATCGACGAAAACCAAAATCGCCGGGCGTAGCGATCCCTCGATCATCGCAGCATCTGCCTGCTGAACGAGATTGCGATCCCACGGCCCTGCAGAGAGAACTTTCAGTAAACTCGACCCATGTCCGTGCAGGCAATAGATGGTGGCGTAGCGCTGCGAACCGTACCGATCGTATCCCGGCGGAAGATAGACGCCGATGAAGCGGTCGGCTGGCGTATCGAGGACACCCTGCGCGAGCCCCTCCGAACGGAGCGTGCAAATTTCGAGATCCCCCCGGAGCCCGAGCATCTCGCTCCACATTCGAATCGACACCGTTGCTTCTTTCGCGCGAGGTACGCGGCTTCCTCACCCGAAGAGGCGAGCATGCCGTCGCTCCGCCGCTGGGCGCCCTTCGCGCTCTCGATCGCGCTCATCGGTGCGCTCGTTCCGCATCACGCCGACTGGCAGAGAGACCGGCGCGGCATCCATCACTTTCTCTACGCCGCATCCTTCTTCTACGCCCGAACGCCGCGCTCGCAATGGGCGCAGGACCTCCGTGCTTATCGAACGATGGGCATCAATACGATCGACCTCTATATACCCTGGAACTTCCAGGAGCCGCGCGAAGGGTATTTCGATTTTACCGGGCGCAGCAATCCACGCCGCGACATCCGTGCCCTCTTTGCGCTCCTCGCCGCCGACCGATTCAGCGTTATCGTTCGACCCGGTCCGGTGATTCGGAACGAATGGCGCAACGGCGGCTACCCGGCCTGGCTTCTCGTGCATCGCAGCTACCGAATGCCGCTCCATGATATTTTGCAAGGGCGCTATCCCGCCACGGCGACGCTGCAGAACGCGCATGCCGATGCCGCCGCGCAAGAATGGCTCGACAACCGCACGCATCGCGCCGCAGTTCATCGATGGTTTCATGCGCTTTTTACCGCGATTGCGCCTTGGTCGCGCATCGTCGTTGCAATTGCGCTTGACGACGATCAGGGTGCCTATATCGATAACGATACGTGGCCCGCGCCGCATTGGCACGCCTACATTCACTGGCTGCGCGCGGCCGTGCGCCGGGAGGTTGGGCCGAATGTTCCACTCTTTATCAATACCTATCAAACAAAGGTTCCCGCGGCGACCGGCGTTTGGGATTGGGGGAATTGGTATCAAAGCGATGCCTATCGCATCGGCACTCACGATCTCGCACAACTGATTTTCTCAACCGCGCTCCTGCAAACGCAGCCGCACCGAGCCGTCATGCAGAGCGAATTTCAAGCCGGATGGCTTCAAGGTGCAAATGAAACCCGGCCGCGCCCGGCTGCGCCGGAGAACACCACGATCGCCCTGCACCAACTGCTGCAACTCGGCGCGCATGCAATCGTCAATTTTCCGGTGCAAGACACGATGAACCCGGCCGGTTGGGAAGCACCATGGGCGAATGCGCTCTACGCCTGGGATGCGGCTCTCGCACTCGACGGAACGCAGCAGGCGCGCTATGCACCGACCGCCGCATTCGGTAGGTTGGTGCGCAAGGCCGGTGCGCGCTGGCTCGCACATTTGCGACCGGCGGCAAATGTCGCGGTCGCCTGGCCGGTGAGCGCCTATCGCTCGCGCAGCGTCGATAACGCGCGCGTTGCAGCCTTTGCGGCGGGGACGATCCATGCGTTCATGCAATGCCGTGCGTTGCACCTTACCTGTCGTGCCGTCGACCTTCGCTTCGCGGCACCCGGCACGCTCGCGCGCTATCGTGAACTCGTTCTGCCGCCGATCGCCGACGAGGCTGCGATGCTTCCGGCGATCCGCAAGCGACTGCAACGCTACCGTCGGCTCGGCCTGCTCGTGCCGTCGCCGCGCATCGACCGCGCACGAGGCATCGCGCCGACGAACGGCGACATCGAGGACGCGACGCTCTTGCTCGGGCCGCAACGCCGCTCCGCGCTCTTCGATCTCTTCAACCTCTCGCGTCGGGCGCGCGCGATTCCGCAACGAACGCTCGCAATCGGCTCGGCGCGCGTCACGATTCGCGCGCGTACGCTCGCTGCGGGCAGCGCATGCGACTGGCGCATCGATCGCGTCGGCGCATCGGTTCATATTACGTGGACGCTCTGCACGCCGCGGCTTCCGACGCGACCGATGAACGCCGATAACGATCTGCATGCGTTGGTCGCGGCGATCCGTTCCGATGGAACGCCGACCTACGTTTTACGTAATTCGCACCTTCGTCTGATCGTGAGCGCCGATGCCGGCGCGCGCTCCTTCGTGCTCGAGGACCGCCGCAAGCGCCGCAACCTTGCAACGAGTATCGGACTGTTCCGCGACGATCTCGCGGCACCGCCGCCGCCGTCGAAGCGCGACTATATCGCGGCATTCACGCATCCGTTTCCAGCCGGAACCTTCAACCGCGCCTATCGTTGCGTCGACCGCAGCAGCCCCGCAGACGAAGTACTGCTCTGCCGCTATCGCGCGCCCGACCTCGCGAAGCGCTCGGTCGCCTTTACCAAGACTTTTATTCTCGATCCGCGGCGCGCGCTGCTACGCGTGCTCTTGGATTGCTCGGCGCGTTGCGTTTCGATCGACGCATTCGCCGCCGACGGCGACGAGCGCATCCGCACCTTCGGCGGAACGCTGCTGACGGTTCCGAGCCCACCAGGCAGCCGACTCCTCGAGCTGCGCTATCGAGGGCACGCCGAAATCGATATCACGCTTCCAGGAGCGCCGTAGCGCGGCGCGAACCATCCGCCCTGCCGATCCCCGGGGAAGTGGCGGAATGGCAGACGCAGCCGCCTCAAAAGCGGCCGAGGCAACTCATGTGGGTTCGAGTCCCACCTTCCCCACCATCGCCACGCCTTTCCGGCGCTCCTCGGCGAGGCTGCGTGCCCCAATATGCGCGCGCAGCCGGAACGCTGCGCACGTGCGTGGAACGGTGATCGTCCATGATTCTGCGCTCCCCTCGTTTCGAGCCCCACCCCCTTCGCGGCGAAATCACCGTACCCGGCGATAAATCGATCTCCCACCGCGCCCTCATTCTCGCCGCGGCGTCGGGCAGCGCAACGCGGATCGAGAACCTCAATCCCGGCCGCGATCTGCACGCGACCGCCACCGCTCTGCAAGCGCTCGGCGCGGCGATCGCACGCGACGGCGACGCTTACGTGGTAACTGGCGGTGCGCTCCACGATCCGGTCGCCGATATCGATGCGATGAATTCCGGCTCGACGGCGCGCATGCTGCTCGGTGTTTGCACCGGTGCGGGAATTCGCGCACGTTTCGTTGGGGATAGCTCGCTCTCACGCCGCCCGATGGAGCCGGTCGCAGCCCATCTGCGCGCGCTCGGCGCGCGCATCACGAGCACCGATGGCAAACTCCCGATCCGGATCGATGGGGCGAGCGACGATCGCTCCGCGAAGATCATTCTCGTGCATCCCTCCGCGCAAATTAAATCCGCGCTGCTCTTCGCCGCGCTCTTCGCGGGGAAGCCGTTAAAAATATTCGGTGACCGCGAGACGCGCGATCATAGCGAGCGGCTGCTCGCGGCGATGGGCGCGGGAATATCGTGGAATGGGCACGAGATCGATCTCTACGAGCCGACCGTGCGCGGTGGCGAACAGATCGGCATCCCCGGAGATTTTTCCGCAGCGGCCTTCTTCATCGTCGGCGCGACGCTCGCGCGCGGCAGTGCACTCCTGATTCGCGACGTGAACCTCAATCCGACCCGAACCGGGCTGCTCGATGCACTCGATGCGATGGGCGCGCGGATCGCACGCCGCAACCAGCGCGAGCAAAACGGCGAACCGATCGGCGATCTCTATATCGAACACGCGACGCTGCACGCAACGACGATCGATACGCAGAGCGCACGGCGCGCAATCGACGAGCTGCCGCTACTCGCCATCGCCGCTGCATTCGCCGACGGTCGCACGACGATCTCCGGCGTTCGCGATCTTCGCGACAAAGAATCGGATCGGCTCGCCGCGATCCACCGCCTTTTGGGCGCCGTCGGCGTCGTCGCCGAGGATCTTCCCAACGGCATCGCGATCGAGGGCGGTTCGCCGGTGGCAACGGGAGCCTCGATCGAGACCTTCCAGGACCATCGCATTCAGATGGCTGCGGCGATGCTCGGCTGCGCCGCCGGACCGGTCGAGGTTGATTCCATCGAGGAAGTCGACGTCAGTTTTCCCGATTTCTTCGAACGCTTGCAGCGGGTCACGGCATAATGGAGATCTCCGATTACGTCTATTCCGTCCAGGAATTCGAAGCGGAAGCTCGCTATATCGAAGCGCTTATTTGGGATGCCGTCGGCCTGCGCGCCGGCGAACGGATCCTCATCTGCGGCTACGGCGATGAAGCGCGCGCGGTTCGCGTGGCGCTCGAACGCGGTGCGACCGTCACCGTTATCGAGTCGCGCGATCTTGCGATCGCCGAGTATGCAGATATCGGCGCCACGCTGCTGCGCGGCAGCACCTCGGTCATACCTGCTCGCGATGCAAGTTTTGATCTCGGTCTCGCCTATCACTATCTCCACGAAGTTGACCCGCTCTTCCATTCGCAGATTCTCGGCGAACTCGCGCGCGTTGCAGGGCGCGTCGCAATCGTCGAACCTGCTCCGCCGGCCGACCCTTTAGGGAAACGCATCGCCTCACTCTACGCGCAAGCAAAACGCACCGCCGGCCTCTTCGAACGTTACCAAAATATCGATCACTGGAAACGACTCTTGCAGGGCGTGAAAGCCGAACTCGCTCAACACACCTTCGCATTCGCCAAAGTACCACCGCCGCAGTATTTACGCGATACTGTCGCCTTGTTACTCGATACGATGAAAGCCGAAGCGGCTCCTGACGATATCGTCGAAGAGTTACGCGCGATCGCGCGTCGCTCCGATGCGCAGATTCTTCCGCCGGTACGCAACGTGCTCGTCGGCGCGGCGGTCGGCGATCTTCCCGCGCCGCTCTTTACCGCTCGCCCGCCGCTGCTCGTCGAACGACTCGCTGCGACTGCGGCCGCGAGCGCTGCGCCTGCAAAAGCTGTCGACCTCGGCATCGCGCAGAACGACGTGACGCCCGAGAACGGCTACGAGTTCCCGCCGCTTCCACCGCCGCCAACTCCGGCCCACACGCCGACGATCCGCCCGCCGGGCGTACCGCCAAGCTTTATGGAGCCTGCGCCGACCTTCGTGCCGCCGCCGACCTTCGTTCCACCGCCGACCTTCGCACCGCCGCCGAGCTTCGCACCGCCACCGAGCTTCGCACCGCCACCGGGAGCGGGCTTCGGAGCACCGACCGAGACGGGAACCGCGGGCGAGGGGCAACCACCCTTCGGTGCGCCCTTTCCGCCGCCGTTTGCCGTGCCCCCGCAGCCGGGAGCGCCGGGGTCCGGGGTTGGGTGGCAGTGGGAGCCACCCGATTCAGGGACGAGCGAACCGCCCGCCTAGGATCTCCTCGGTCGTGACGAACGGAACGCCGGATCGCCGCCGCCCTCATTCGATCAAAAACCAGTCGACGGAAAGCTGAAATGCTCCAAGCGAAGATCGAACGAGCCCGCTTTGTGGGCGACGAGCACATGCGCATCCAACTCAAAATGACCGCGCTGAAGCAGCCAGTATCCGTCCACAGAGCCGTACTGCAGTATCGCAGAGACACCAGCGCCATAAAGCAAGCCTCGCTGACCTCCTCCAAACGCGACAGCCTTGAGGAAGTGGTGCCTTACCGTGACATAAACATCGGTTATGGGGTACGTTCTCGGGTTTCCCTTTGCGGTAAACACGAGATGATATACCGACGACCCAAAGCGTTTCTCTATGCCCAGGTTCTGAATCCGGTAAAATCGGTTCGCGTAAGCAACGACGGTGACAATCGTATCCAACGGGTTAGGAGGAACGTCGGCAGCGGTGCTCCCCGTGCGCTCGTGGGTCGCGGCTGCACGAACGAGAGAACCGTTCCCGATGTCGCGAGCTTCCGTCCAGAGTGGAGAGAACGGAAAGGGTCGACAGAAAAGCGGCCCGAGGCGCGGTTGATTCTTTTCTCCAGCGGCGCTCTCGAGGGTTGGCGAGCCTACTCGCGCCATGCCGTCTTCCGTTCTCACGAGCACGGGAAAAGACATACGTACTCCTTGCCATTTCAGGAACGCGGGCATAAAGCGAGTGAGGGCGTGGTGTTTACAATCGAACTGCATCCAAAAACCATCGATCGTAAACACGAGGTTGTACTTTATGTACGTCGGCGGCTTCGGGAGCGCCATCATCGCATTCATCATCGACGAGTAGACTTCGGTACCAGATGGTTTCGCGGCCGCGATACCAGTAGCAAATAAGAAAACAGATGCCGCTACGCCGATCGTGCGCAAAAACTTATTCATAAATTCCAAGTACCGGTCATGAATGGTGGAAGCCGCCATCCTCGGCCACCGGGCGGCGATCGCCATGTGCGACCGAGAGAGAATGGCTGCTGCGATGACAACTCCCAACCACGACCTTTGCATTCTCGTGTGGCAGTGGGAGCCACCCGATTCAGGGACGAGCGAACCGCCCGCCTAGGCGACGCTTCAAGCGGCGCTCTCACCCGAGCCGGAGCTGGTACTCTCCGTGGACGAAGAGCTCGCCGAGGATCCCCCTGAGGGGCGCGAATCGGTCACATAAAAGCCCGAACCCTTGAAGAGAATCGGAGCAGGGTTGAAGACGCGCACGAGCGTTCCGCCGCAGCCGGCACACGGGTCGCTGACGCGCTCGTCGAATCCGTGCCGAATTTCACGAATGGTTCCACAGGAAGAACAGCGATAATCATAGAGCGGCATGCGCTGATTCTACTGGGTTTGGCACTCCAGGTCAACGACTGCTAAGCCACCAGGCTTGCTTCGAGGAGGCCGCGGAACTGCTGCGCTGCGCGATCGAGCAGCGTGGAGACCGTCCGGCCGCGGAAAAGGCGGTCGACGGCGGAACCCATCGCTCCATGGTAGGTCGGGTAGAGCCAGGCCATGCGCAGGCGCGCGCGGCTGCTCTGTCGCTCCAGGCGAAAATCGATACGGCGCCGGGTCGAGTAGGCACCCACGAGCGTCAGGCAATGGTTGCTGACGATCCGCCGGACCTCGAAGAGTTGCTCCTCATCGCGCGGTTCGCCGAGGCGCAGGAGAATCTCATCGCCGACGGCGAGCGCACCGCTACCCCGCCGCTCGGCACTACGGACCAACGGCAGCCAGACGGGCCACTTCTCGACCGCGCAGAGCAGGGAGAAGGCTTCCTCGGGAATCGCGGGGAGATCGATGGCAGCCTCGAAGTGCGCGCAGCCCTGCGGCAGATCTTCGTTCCGATAGACGTCCATGTTCCAGGCTTCGAAGGCACATTCAGTAGTACCTGCTTTTGTCGCAGCTACTAGGGATTGCGTTTTGCCGCGGTCAGCGCCCCTCGGGCTCCGAAGGTGAGCGCGAAGGTAACGAGCGCATCGACCCCATGCGTCAGCGCCGCCTCGTCGATGATGAACTCGGCGCTGTGCCCGGAGCGGAGCGCCCCGATCGCTTCGTTCCGAACGCCGAGGCGCATCAGGAGCCCCGGGACCGCCTCCGCGATATAGGCAAAGTCCTCACCGCCCATCGTCGGCGCGGCCTCGACGACGTCGACGCCTGTCTCTCGCGCAAGCACGGGTGCGAACGTGCGCGCGAGCGCGCTATCGTTGACGACCGGAGGATACCCGCGGCGAAGATCGAGCTCCGCGCGCGCTCCGTAGCCCTCGGCGACCGATCGCGCGATACGTTCCACATCGTTTGCGAGCGCATCGCGAACGACCGGATCGTGCGCGCGCAACGTTCCCGTCATCACGACCTCGTCGGCGAGCGCATTATTGCGATAGCCGCCGGCGATCGTGCCGATGGTGACGACCGCCGAGGCGAGCGGGTCGATCTCGCGCGCAACGATACTCTGCAATGCCGAGACCACCGCAGCGGCAGCGACGATTGCGTCGACGCCGGTATGCGGATAGGCGCCATGCCCGCCGCGGCCGATGATGCGAAGCGAAAATTCGTCGGCCGAGGCGTTCACCGCCCCCGGCGTAACACCGATCGTGCCCGTCGGCAAGCGCACGTCGACATGCAACATCGCCGCGCATTCGACGCGCGGATTTTCAAGCGCGCCTTCAGCGATCATCGGCTCCGCCCCGCCCGGGCCTTCCTCCGCCGGTTGAAAAAGCAACACGACCTTTCCGTGCAAATCCGCATGTTGCGCTTGCAGCACCGTAGCGGCGCCGATCAACATCGCGACGTGCGCGTCGTGCCCGCACGCATGCATGACGTCGGGAATCTCCGATGCAAACGGGAGCCCGCTTCGTTCGGCGATCGGCAGTGCGTCCATGTCGGCACGCAATGCAACGGTATGTCCGGGCAATGCGCCGTGAATGACGCCTACCACGCCGGTCGTCGCCGCGCGACGATGCTCGATGCCGAGCGCATCGAGTTCGCGTTCGATGAGCGCCTGCGTCTCGAACTCGTGGAAACCGAGTTCGGGGCGACGGTGAATCGCTCGCCTCCATTCGATCACGCGAGCGTCGAGGGTAACACGAGCCTCTCTCTTCACGAGAAGAATGTGCGGTACCGGGGGGCGCTGATCCTCTGCCGAAGAGAGAACCGA
>JAJXVC010000137.1 GCA_021782295.1 bacterium
TGCTCTTCCCCGCGCCGTTGGGGCCGAGCAATCCAACGGTCTCGCCCCGTGCAACCGAAAACGACAGGTCGTCGACCGCGCACTTCTTCCCAAATCGTTTGCTTAAACCGACGACCTCCAGCACGTGCGCGCTCTACCCGTTTCGCTTCAGCATCGTGACGATCTCGGCGAGCACGCGCTCCACGTCGGGCGTCGCGGGCTGCGCGGTTCCCGCGCCTTCATGTCCGCCGCCGCCATATTTGGAGAGCAAGTCGCCGACGCTGGTCTTGCAGGTGCGATTGAGAATCGAATGTCCGACTTGAATCGATGCGTAACTACCGTCGTGCCCGTCGGCGACGCGCACCGAGACGTTCGCATCGGGAAAGAGCGTGTACACGAGAAAACGATTCCCGCTGGGCGGATGTTTTTCACCGCGCATATCGGTAATCACGACGTTGCCGTCTAGCCGGCTCTTCGCTTGGAGTAACGCCTTAAACGCGCTCTCCTCGGCGCGCAGACGTTCTACGTGCACGCTCACCTCGGGATCGGCAAGCACCTGCTCCACCGGCATCGTTTTTGCGAGCTCCATCAGGTGCTTGAAATAACTTTTGAACGCACCGAGCCCGGTGCGCGGATCGAGCGTGTAGCCGACGAGAATCCATCCCTTCGGGTCGACGATGTCATCGCGCGTCAGCTTTGCCGCATCGAGCCGATCGGTCGCTTCGAGCAGATCGCCGTAGCGTTGAAATTTCGGCGATTTATAATAGTTCGCAACCACGCGCGCCGCACTTGGCGCAATTTCATACGCGCCTTTCACCGTGCTGCCGAAGGCCTGTTCTTCCTGGCTGAGGTGATGGTCGAACCACATCCCCGCGCGCGCATCGTACGGAAGGTTCGCAAGAATATCGTTACCATCGATCGCGATGCGCCCGTCTTGCACGTCTTTGGGGTGCGCGAAATCGATCGCATCGATGCTCTCGACTTCCTGGAGGAGAATCGCGCAGGTCAGGCCATCGAGGTCGGCTCGAGTCATCAGTCGCATCGTTCTATCCCTTCCCCTAGAAAACAAACGTGCGCGCCGCTCTGGCGAGCATCGCCGCCGCGTATTTGCGCGTTCCGTCGCAGCAGCCCTCCAGCGAGGGGTGGCTTTAGCCGCGCAACCCCAAACCCACCATCATCTGAAATCCGACGCCGAGCGCACGCTCGTCGATATCGTAGCGCGGGCTATGCTGCGGTTCGTGGCCGAGCTCCGGGCCGCGCACGCCGACGAGAAAATATGCACCGGGGCGGCATTCATGCACGAACGCCATATCCTCGCCCCATAGCCCGACCTGGTGCGGGTCGGTCGCCGCATCCGCGCCGAGTACGCGCGTTGCCACCTCGCGCACCACGTCGTTGGTCGTCGCATCGTTCACGGTAATCGGATAGCCGAGGCGATAATCGAAGCGATACTCCAACCGCATCGCCGAACAGAGCCCGGCGATGATGCGCTCCATGCGCGCGGGCATCGTCGCGCGCACCGCCGGATCGAGCGTACGTACCGTTCCCAGCAGCGTCGCCGATTCGGGAATGACGTTGAACGTCGTTCCCGATTCAAACTTTCCGATCGTCACCACGACCGGATCGCTCGCGGCGATCTCGCGGCTCACGATCGTCTGCAACGCACTAACGAGCTGCGCCGCGCCGACGATGGGATCGACGGTGTTCTCGGGCATCGCGCCGTGCCCGCCCTTGCCGGTCACTTGCAACGAAAAGCGATCCGAAGACGCAAAGAACGCGCCGTCGCGAATGCCGACCTTACCGACCTCGAGCCCGGAGTAGAGATGGAGCGAGAAAACGCGATCGACGTGCGGATTCTCGAGCATCCCTTCCTCGATCATCGCTTTTGCGCCGGCGAGCCCTTCCTCGGCGGGCTGAAAACAGAACACGACCGTTCCGGGTACTTTGTCGCGATGCGCCAAGAGCGCGCGCGCGGCCGCAAGCAGAATCGCTACGTGGCCGTCATGGCCGCAGGCGTGCATCGCGCCGGCGCGTTGCGAGCGATAGGGAACCTCGGCGACTTCATCCATCGGCAGCGCGTCCATATCGGCGCGCAGCATCGTGACTGGCCCCGGGCGCCCCCCGCGCAGCGTTGCAAGGATACCGGTCTTCGCGACTTTCGTGCGCAGGCTCGCATCATCGAAGCCGAACGATCGCAACTCGCGCTCGACGAACGCCGCGGTCTCAAATTCCTGAAACGAGAGTTCGGGGTGGGCGTGGAGGTGGCGGCGATAGGCGACGAGCGCCTCCATCGGGGTTTCGATGCGTTCTTCGGCGAGCATGTCCCCCGGTTACGGCACGAAGCACCCCGGTTCCGCTCGCGGCGTATCGTCCGGCCCGAAGGCTTCAAACACCGAGCAGGCGATCGTCGGCAAGCAGAGCCAGGGAGCATTTGCTTCCAAACAGAAAACTTGCGACCGTTATTCATTTGCTCGCCTTACGTATTCGTATGGCGCTTTCACGAATGAGCCCGATAGTAAAGTAATGATACGATGATCGCTCCGGCAGCGCTTGCCTACCAAATATTCGCCCACGCGCGTACCTATTGGGACGCGCAAGTATATCCACACCGAATAAATTACAGCGTCCGTATCAGCGTTCACGATAAGGCCGGCAGGCGCGTGGAGAACTATCGCTCGGCCTACGACGCGCGCAACGGACACATCTGGGTCGACGCCGTGAGTGACTACGAACGCGCGCACCCTGCCCAAGGGCGAGGCGTTGGACTCTGCTTATCGGGAGGCGGAGCGGATATCACCGCTATGGGGCCTTCGGAGGAATCTTTACGGCGTTTCTGCGGGGGGAATACCGATCCGGCACCAAACCAGGATTTTATCGGCGTACCGGTCCTCGCTCCGAACTATTCTTTTTCGCTCCGGGACCGAACCGGCAGCGAGGTTCGCAAATCGCTCGATTCAGCGCAGATCGTTCGCCAGATTCGCTCGGAGTTTCACGACCCTTTGCGCCGGCCGCTGCCGGTACAATCGCATGGATCGCAGCCGCCCGTGATCACGACGGTCGTCGCCTACGCACGACGTTATGTTATTACGTTAGCGGGAGAGGAAACGATCGGCACGCACCGATGCTACCACCTGGTGCTGCGTCCGCTACGCGTGAACGGGCGCCATCGCTTACGCGATCTCTGGATCGATACCACGACTTACGCGACGATTCGCGCGCGTATTGCGCTGGATTTCGTCACCGGCCCCGGCACCCGTATCCCATGGACGATCGATTTCGCCGATATCCATGGCGCACGCTATATCGCCTCCGAGCATGCCGACGCACCCTATCGCTACGCAGGGCGCGTGTACGATCGCGTCACGATTCGTTTTGTCAACGTGCATCCCCGGACGAAACGGATGCCCTTTCGCCTGCCGTTCGCTACCTATCTCAAGTTGCGCGAGCCGGGTCGGAGATAGGCCCCGACCCGTGCGACTCGACTATTCCGTGGCGTACTGCGCGTCAAAAATGTAGAAGCTCGGAACCGGCCGACAGAGCCCGATCTTCGGAAAATAGGTCGTCTGCGAGGCCGCGTAGAGCGCGTTTTGGTCGAACAACCGCAGCCCGGAGGGGCTCGCATACCCGAGCCCAACGACCTGCCCCTTGCGACCGAGTTCGACTGCAATTCCGATTTCGAGCCGATAAAACTCGCCGGCTGAATTGGCCACGTCGGGAAAATTCGGCGGGGTTACCGTTTTGACTCGATCGAGTAGGAATGGATGCGCGCACGTCAAGGCGCTCTCCGGCTCCGTAATCGCATAAGCGCGAGCGATGGCCCCAACCGGGGGCATCGCGTGCGGATTGAAGACCGACGGATTGACGCGCTTCGTTTGAAAACGCGATAACCGCTTGTGTGAATTTCGCTTCGAAGCGGATTGCCGATTCGCCGATGCGTGCTTTTGCGCTCGCGGCCCTTTCACCCACATCGCCGGGCAATGAATCGTCGGGCTCGTCTCGGCGTTACCGACTTTCGAGACCCACAGATAGCGCGGACGCCCAGCGGCAACCGGCAACTCGAAGAACTGCGCGGGAGAGTGAACCTCGTAGCGACCGAAGGTCGCTTCGTTCGACCGATACTCTCCGTCGTCCCGAACCACCAGCACCGCGGGTGCCGTGACGCGATACCATCCCTTCGTCGTCTGCATCGTGAGTTCGACCGAGAGCGCAGCGGGCGCCGATGCCGACAACTCGTACCGCCATATCGATAAACCGCCGCCGGCCGCGTTCGCGCCGGCGCCTTGTGCCTGCGGTGCCACACTTCCGGCGCGCGAGATCTTTCGCATCCATGCCGCACAGTAGGAACGATAGGGAATCGGCTTTGGTGGCCACGCCGCCGCGGCGCGCGGCAGCGAAGCGAGAGCAAGCAGCATGCCGACCGCGAGTGCGAGTCGACGATAACGGTGCATTGAATATTTCACGGCATATAATTTCCTATAAAAATATACTCGCTAACGATCGGCGTGCACAGAAAGGTCGCCGGTTTATACGTCGACGACTCCGCCGAGGCGAGGACGTTCTGATCGAACTGCGGTATACCGCTCGATTTGATTAACTTTACGTACGCGAGCTTTCCGCGCGAATCAAGCGCCACCGTCACGGTCGCCGAACGAGCTTTTATGCCGAACGTCCCTCCATACAAAGTGCCCGTGCGAAGCATTTTCGCTTGACGGTAGACCGCGCCGCAGGGAAGCGGCGGCAATGCTTGCTGAAACTTCGCATCGAGCCCCGGCGCACCGCGCTCGAAGAGTTTCTTCCCGGCCCATTTTCGCGGAACGCTCGCTTTCATCGGAACGGTCGGGCACGTCATAGTCGCTGCACCATCGACCGCGACGGTGTCGACGTATGCATAGCGAACGTGCGTTGGCCGAGCAAACCGAACCAGCATCGCATCGGTATACCAGTCGCCCTTTTTTTTGCCGTTGGCTTGCAGGGGGGTATTGGGGATATTCACGATGTAGGCGTTTTTCTCGCCGATAAACGTCACGCTCGCCGTAACGTTTTTCTTGCCGCGTACGCCGAGATCGATTGCATAGCGCGAAGTCGATTGCTCCTGCGCGATACGATCGGTCGCAGGATCGAGCGGAAACGCAGAGACCGAGGCCGCGCAAAAAATATTACTCGCCGCAGCCGGGCGCGGAACTGCACAGAGGGCCGCGACCGCAAAAAAAGACGCTGTAAAAAGCGCTGAGAGCGTAGGTTTCATCGGCCGACCACTTCGCTCTGCAGCCCAAGGGCCCTCCGGCCCCTCCGAAACCTTAAGGCCCGCAGGATTTCGGCAGCGAGCCGGGCGAGTAGGTCTCCCCGTGGCTACCACACACCAAACCTCGCCGCCCTTCGAGCGCGCCGGGCTCTCCGACGAGCAACTCGTGGCGATGTTGCGCACGATGC
>JAJXVC010000138.1 GCA_021782295.1 bacterium
GTGATCCGGGGACGAGCGCAGTCGGCGCTCATGAGTGAGCTACACCCGGCCGAGGACGCCGGTCGCCGCGCACGATGCGCGGCGTAGGCACACACGACGAAAGCGTGGCAAGAGAGCAGCGAGAAGAAGAACGCGTTCCCGCGCGCCTTCTGAATGCAACTTTACCCGCGAGGAGCCGATATTATGAGTAGTATGATCGACACGTTGGCCATTGCCAAGCAGCTCCAGGAGGCTGGGGACACCCCCCAGCACGCCGAGGCGCTCGCCAATATCCTGGGCCGGACGCTGCAAGAGACAACCGTAACCAAGCACGACCTGCGCGAAGCGATCGCGGCGCTCGACCACAAGATCGATACGGTTGAGCAGAAGCTCGATTCCAAACTGAGCCGATCCATCCTCGGACTCTTTGCCGCTCAGAGCGCCGTCATCGCCATCGCCACCTCCCTCGTCCTCGCGCATATTAAGTAGCCACGCCGCAGCGCTACGCCCGCAAGGCGCGACCGCCGAGCGCTTCGCGCCGGCGCGCCTTCGGGCTTGCCCGCGGTGTGGCGGTGCAGAGAGAAGAAGAACGTGCCTCCGATGCGCGATTCGTCTGAATGCAACTTTACCCGCGAGGAGCCGATATTATGAGTAGTATGATCGACACGTTGGCCATTGCCAAGCAGCTCCAGGAGGCTGGGGACACCCCGCAACACGCCGAAGCGCTCGCTAATATCCTGGGCCGAACGCTGCAGGAGAATACGGTCACCAAGCATGACCTGCGTGAAGCCGTAGCCGTGCTTGATCGGAAGATCGACGAGAAGTTCGGCATCCTCGACCACAAGATCGACGAGAAGTTCGGCATCCTCGACCACAAGATCGACGAGAAGTTCGGCATCCTCGACCACAAGATCGACGAGAAGTTCGGCATCCTCGACCGCAAGATCGACGAAAAGATCAATCAACACCTCCACGCCACAATCGGCTGGATGATCGGCCTAATCGGCGCCCTTGGCGCCTTCATCCACTTCGTTCACTAATCTCGATACCACGCCGCAGCGCTACGCCCGCAAGGCGCGACCGCCGAGCGCTTCGCGCCGGCGCGCCTTGTGGCTTGCCCGCGGCGTGGCAGAAGAAGCGTGTTTCGATAAGAAACACAGCTTATCTGTTTATCTACTTATCTGCTTATCGCACAGGATTCGGATCGCTACGATCGGAACCTGTGTTCGCAAAGGAGGGCCACGAAATGCCCAATAAATCACACCTCATTCTCGCCGGCCTCGCGGCCCTCGCAATCCTCGTCGCCTGCGGCGGCGGTGGCCCGAGCCCGGTGCCGGTCGTATCGCCGACGACCTCGCCCGTGACCACCCCCGGCTCGGCGACGACCAACGCCTCGGGCGTCGTGGTGGACGACGCGAACGGGAACCCGCTTGCGGGCGTACCGGTCAAACTCATGCCCTGGGCTCCCTGCGGCACGCCGCCGCCGACCGCGCAGATCACCCCGGAGAATGACGGCTGCCCGACGCCGTTGCCCTCCCCACAGGCCACGACGAACCCGCAGGGGCGGTTCACGCTCAACGGCGCTCCCAACGGGCACTACCTGCTCGTGATCGGCACCGATAGCACGAATACGACCGACCCGGTGCAGGCGACCGTTCACGATAACGTCACGCTCTCGGGTGGGAATCAAACGCTGCTCGCGCCGACGCTGCCTCCCGTGCCGACGATCACACCGCACCCGTGGGAGACCAACGGCGAGTACCGCCTCGCGACGTTAGATCCCACGAGCGAGACTCCGTGCTTCGTCGATTGGCAGCAAGAGCGGGCCGCGAATAACCTGCCCGCCGGGAGCATCGACGAATGGCTGTTAGAGAATATCCGGGCAACGAACACGTTCCACCAGAGCCCGAACTACTATAATGCTCCGTGGCCGAATAACGCCTTCGGTAGTCTCACGACCGGCAACGAAGGCGGCGGTGGAACGTCGTGCGCGCAGGATATTCCCTTTGCCTTCGTTCCGGGGAACGTGGTGATTTCTTATTCGGAAGGCCCGCAGACGTTGTGGTTCGCGGGGCAATGGGTGACGTACAATAGCGTCCATTCCGCACAGGAGAGCGCCGAGTTTCCGATCGACCCACGGGCGTTTACCGATCCGAATGTCCCGGTCTGGCCGTAACGTGGTAGGATGGTCGTGATGACCGCACAGCCCTGGGAACCCCGCGTCTCCCGCCTCGAAGGAGCCATCGAGCAGATCGGCGACCGCCTCGCCGATCTGCATGGCGATATGACGGCGCTGCGTACCGAGTTGCGCGGCGACATGACCGCACTTCGTACCGAGGTATCGACCCGACTCGACCGCATGGATACCCGCATCGACCATCTGGACGGCAAAATCGACCGAAACCTCCAGGTTACGGTCGGGTGGATGATCGCGCTAGTGACCGCGCTCGGCGCATTTCTGCATTTCGTTCACTAAAAAACGGCGCGAGGAGGCACGAGAACACCCCGGAGTATTCTTCTTCGGGGTGTTCTTTCTCACCGCGCCTTCTTTTCCTTACTTGAGTGTGATGCCGTCATAGGAGTATGACGACATGATAATCGGCTTACAGTAGTTTCCTGGGCTTTTGCTTTCCGTAAACGCATAGACATAGACCGTTCCTGGCCCGGTGCGCGTGAAGATGGGCCCCGAGTAGGCTGAATCAACTCCAGACACAATGCCAACCGATGACGGAACCTGAGGAGGAGCCGTTTTCGCTACAATCGGGCCGATAGTGAATCCGTATGTCGTAGTAGAGGTTCCGCTCGCATTGGTGCCATTTTTACCGCAACTCCAGACACCCAACGATAAAGCAGGCGGGGCGAAACACCCTACACCGATTGGGAGAACGCTGGTGCCGGTTGGGCACGGCCCGACCACGCCGACGGGTACGAGGCCGCTGCCGCCCGCCGGGGCGCTCGCTTGCGCGGGCGTCGTCGCGACCGTCACCGTGCAACTTCCCGCATTCGAGCCGGGGAGCACCGGAATGAGCACTTGTGCCCCAGAGGCATTTGTAGGATTCACTTGCCCGAGCGAGGCGACGTTGGAACAACCGAGCGTATTCGGGTTATACGTCGGCGTCGTCGCGCTCGTGTCGTTCGGCACGTAGGCGATCACCGGCGCTTGCGCGGCAGGCGTGCCGTTTTGGAGCACGCATCCGGTGGCGTCAACCGTGTATGGTCCGCCAACGGCATTGGCAAGCAACGCCTGCGCCGCCGCAGGCAAACTCGTCGTCGTTGCGGGCGTGTACGACGTTGGGTAGGTGCCGCTTTGAATCGCGACGGCTTTGCAGCCCGTCGTGAGTGCATCGGCCATCGCCGCGCCGAACAACTCCGCGATGAGCGGTTCGTGCATCGGCAGCATCGCTAAGGTCGAACCAGAAGCGGCCTCGACGATGCCCCCTGCGGGCCAGGTTTTCATCGCCAGTGCATTCGCTTGCACTTGCGCGGCGAACATCCGCCCATACGCGTCTTCGAAGACCGCCGTGCATACGCCGGCGCCGCTCATTGGCACCGACCACTGCTGAGCCACCGTCAACGTCCCGTCGCTACTGACCGTCGCATTTGCCGCGTTCGGCGGCGAGCAAATCCCCGTCGGTGTCACGGTCGAGTAGTAGCGGAAGATGAATCCGCCGCGCCCGCCTTGCGACGGCCCTACGGCATAGTTCTGCTCCTTCGTGACAATCGGCGCTACCGTCGACGACCCAGTGAAGTTGACGGCATACCCTTGCGCGCTCGGCGCGAAAGTATCGCCGATCGACACGGGAACGCTCGTCGTCTGCGGCGTGTTATCGGTGACGTCGACCGCGCAGCTCGCGCCGTTCGGCGCCGGTGAGACCACGGGAAGCACCTGTACGTTCGTAACGCCTGCCGAGCCGTTGTAGCTCGGCGCGATGCTACCACCGCTTGGCGCGACTTGCGCGATGCCGCTGCATCCCGCGATAGAATACTGCTGCGCGGGAACGGTGACGCGATTGCCGTAGTTCGATTCGCTGGCCTGAAACGATTGCACCGGAGCGACCGGTGAGGAGAAATGCAGGGGATTTGGCGCGGCAAGCAGCGGCATCGGCGTTGGTGTCGCCGTACCGATGATCACCGTTTGCACGAACGGAATATGCTGATCGGTTAAACCGATCGCTTCGCTAAACCGTCCATCGGTGAGCGTCGCACGAAAGGCTCGGCACGTCGCCGAGACGAGCGCGGGATAGCCACCTGGCGCCGGGGTGACCGGATAACCCCAATGGTAGACCTTCGGTACGCAGCTCGATGCAAAGGGCGTTTTGGCGTTAAGCGCAGCGATGCCGGCGAAATGTGCAACGAGCGCTGGGCCCCCGAAATAGTCATGCACGGAAAACCCCGTGAGCCCGCTTGACGGCGGGCGGTAGATCGAGATCGAGGGTGCGTGGCCACCATTGCGCGGCAACGACGCCCACGCGTAGGTGTAGACCGCCAAGGTATCGAGCGGTTGCGAGGGCTGACATTCGCCGGCGGCGGCGGTAAAGCAATACGCGAAAAAATGTCCGTTGTGGTGCAAGCCTTGCTGATAGAGATCGAATTCGTGCCCGTCGGCGTTCGATACGCCCGCGAGATCGGTCGCCGGCACGAACGCGGCCTGCGAAGCGAGCTTGTCGCGCTCGAGCGCAGTGACGACGTTATGCACCGAGGCGACCTCGTGCTCGTAGGTGATGCCGTTGGTAACGGCATGCGCGACCCCGATCAGTAGGGCAATGCCAGCGATCGCTAAGACGGCGAAGATCCAGCTACTCCCGAGCACGTCGACCAAGGAGGCTTGAGCACGCAACCGACGACGAACTTTCAGCGTAAACATGGCCGTACACGTTTGACCATCCCAACGTGACTCCTACCGTTGCGGCCCCCGGAGCGCCTCGGCGAAGACTACAAACCTAGGTAGCGAGTAGGATGCGAGCGACCCCGCCGCAAGCGCCGACGATTTTTCGGCGCGTAGGTGCCGTGCGAAGCGTTAGCGGCGCAGCGATCAGCACGAACGGCGCATTTTATCCGTGCGGTGTGTTCCAGGCATATGGCTCTCGGCCGGTGTAGGCTACGCTTGTGAAGCGCATCGAGCGAATCCGACTTTACCCCACGGCTCGCCAAGAGCAGGCGATGCGCTTCATGCTCGGCGTCACCCGGCAGCTCTAT
>JAJXVC010000139.1 GCA_021782295.1 bacterium
CCCTTTCGGATCTTTCGTCGTCCCGCTGGTATAGATGATGTAGCTCCAATCCTTGGAATCGCCTTCGATGCCGATAGACGGCGTTGCCGATTCTGCGCGCGCGTCGAGCCGCTCCCAGCCGGGTGCGTCGGCTTCGCTGAGGTAGTACCGCGTACAGGTAGCGGCCTCGGAACGAGTTTCATTGAACTCGGTGAGATTGCTCGAGCACGCCACCACTGCACTGACCACGGCGTGATTGGCGCGGTAGAGAAGGTCTTTCGCGCGGAGCTGTTCGGCACATGGAATGGCGACCGCACCGATACGATCGAGCGCAAGCATCGTAAATATCCAAGCGGGGCGTTTGGGGAGCGCGACGAGAACGCGGTCGCCGCGGCCGATGCCGTCGTTGGCAAAAACACGGGCATAGCGTTGCGAGGCGAGTGCGATCTCGGCGAAGGTAAAAGTACGTTGGCTGCGGTCGTTATCGATGAAGACGAGCGCGCGGCGATCCTCTCGAGCGAGTCGATCGATCACGTCATGCGCGAAAGAGAACCCCTGCGGAACCTCCCAGCGAAAACTCGCGCGCTCGTCGTTCATCGTTCTGCGTCGAAGGCGACGAGCGCCTCTTCCATCCGTTCGAGGAAAAGGTCGATCTCATTGTCGCTAATGACGAGTGGAGGGGCGATGCGCAAAACGCGCTCGTGCGTATCTTTCGCCGCGATGCCCCGTTCGAGCAGTGCTTTGGATAGCGGGCGCGCGGGTCGGTCGAGTTCGACGCCGACGAGGAGTCCGCGCCCGCGCACATCGCGGATCGAGGGGGATTGCAGCGCTCGCAGGCCTTGCATCAATTTCGCACCCGCATAACGTGCGCGCTCCGGTAATCGCTCTTCGACGAGGACATCCAACGCCGCAATTGCAACGGCGCTGCCCAATGGATTGCCGCCGAAGGTGCTGCCGTGATCGCCGGGTTGGAAGAGCGACATCAACGCTCGGTCGGCGAGAATCGCCGAAACGGGGTAGAGGCCGCCGCCTAAGGCTTTCCCGACGATCAGAATGTCGGGTTTGATTCCGTCGTGGTCGAGCGACATCATCGCACCGGTACGACCGAAACCCGTCTGAATTTCGTCGCCGAGGAAGAGCACGTCGTGCTCTTTGCAGATCGCCCAGGCGCGTTTGAGATAGCCTTCCGGCGGCACGATCACGCCGCCTTCGCCCTGAATGGGTTCGATCAACATCGCGCAGGTGTTCGGGCCGATCGAACGTTCGAGCGCGTCGGCATCGCCGTACGGAACGAGAACAAATCCCGGTGTATAGGGGCCGAACGAACGTCGGTATGCCGGTTCGCTCGAGGCACTGATGACGGTCGTCGTGCGACCGTGGAAATTGTTGGTGAAAACGATAATCTCAGCTCGATCCGGTGCGATGCCTTTTACATCGTAGCCCCAGCGCCGCGCGAGCTTGATTGCTGTTTCGACGGCCTCGACGCCGGTATTCATCGGCAGCGCCATATCAAAGCCGCAGAGACGCGTGAGGCGCTCGAGGAATTCCGGTAAACGATCGTTGCGCATGGCGCGCGAGGTGAGCGTTACGCGCCCAGCCTGTTCGACGAGCGCAGCGACGATACGCGGATGGCAATGTCCTTGGTTGACCGCCGAGTACGCGCTGATGCAATCGAGATAGCGCTTCCCTTCGACGTCAGTTAACCAGCAGCCGCGAGCTTCATCGACGACGAGGTCGAGCGGATGATAATTATGGGCACCAAAACGATCTTCAGCCTCGATGAGGGAACCGGAACTTCGGCCGCTCGCATTCATTGTCTCGAACTCTTTAACGCCACGTGTGTTTACCGCTGCGAGCGGGAATGCCGGGGCGCGTCTCTCATCCGACATTCGAGGAACACTTGCTCGTAGGAGTTAAGGATCTCCGCTGTGCCACCCTCCTCACTTGACGACTCGCTCGCTCGAGAAAAAATCCTCAATACAGCCCCTGCGCTGCGACGTTTGCTGCAACTCGATACCCCCGAGATCGGCGATCGGAGTCGCAGCTTCTTCCTGCTTCCGGCGGAGCCGAACGGGCGAGCAGCGCTCTTGCTCCACGGGCTCACGGCGAGCCCGGGGCAGATGGAGCGCTTCGCCGGCATTCTCGCCGAGCGGGGATACGCGGTGGTCGTGCCGCGCCTTCCCCGCCACGGCCGCAGCGATCGCCTGACGACGGAGCTCGCGAAACTCGATGCCGTGGAACTCATCGAGCGTTCGAACCTTGCGCTCGCGGCTGCGCGCGATCTTGCTGTGCGCATCACCGTTGTCGGCTTCTCGCTCGGTGGAACGCTCGCGCTACGGCTCGCCCACGACGAGACGTTCGAACGTGCCGTCGCGATCGCTCCGTTTCTCGGTTTTGCTTGGCTTCCCAATCGGGTCGCGCCGACGTTGGCGCGAGCGGTCTTGCGACTACCGAACGCCTTTGCGTGGTGGGATCCGATCGCACGAGCAGCGCAGATGCCCGCCCACGGATATCCGCGCTACAGTACGCACGCCGTCGCGCGCGTGTACGGACTCGCGCGTGAATTGCTCGCCGACGCCCGTCTCTCGCCGCCGCGGACGAGCGACATCGTTGCCGTCACCAATAGCCGCGAAGCGGCGGTGAATAACCGAGCCGTGCGGCATCTGCTCGCCGCGTGGAAGAATTCGGGAGGGATCGGCGTGCGCGAGGAACGTTTGCGCGGTTTGCGGATTTCGCACGATATTGTCGAGCCCGAACGGCACCCCGATCTTGCCGATCGCGTATTGCCGCAGCTATTGCAGATCGTCACCGCACCGTGAACGATCTCTTTCAAGAAGGGCTCGTAGCACTCGCGCGGATGCAGGCGCTCGACGGGCCGGATATTCTTTCGGCGGCACGCACGACGGCATGGTTGCACGGAGAGCGTCGCCCGCTCTGCGTGTTGCTCTTTCACGGGTTAACCAATAATCCGGCGCAGTTTGCGGCATTCGGGCCGGCGTTGCGCGAGCGCGGTGCCAACGTGCTTGCCGTCCGGCTTCCCCATCACGGCGAGCGAGATCGCCTCACGACGAAGCTCGCCTCGCTCAAAAGCACGGAACTGATCGCAACGCTCGACGATGCGCTCGATATCGCGGCGATGTTGGGCGAACGCGTCGCGGTGATGGGGCATTCGACCGGTGGGACGTTAGCTGCATTTGCAGCGCAATTTCGGAACGACATTGCGCTCGCGGTGCCGGTCTGTCCGGGTTTTGCCGTTCTGCGTTTCTCTCGTCCGATCAGCCGCGCGATCATGCTCGGCGCGCGGCTCGTCCCGAACGTGCATATTTGGTGGGATCCGGAGTTGCGCGAAGGTTTTCGCCCGACGGCAGCCTACCCGCGTTTCCCGACTCGCGCAGTTGCGGCGGTGATGCGCGTTGCCGACGCGACCTTTCGCGCCGCCCGACGGAGCGCTCCGCTCGCGCGCAAGATTCGGGCGGTGGTCGTCGCACGCGATCCGGCGGTCAACAATCTTGCAACGCGACGGCTCGTCGATCGTTGGCGGGCGCATGGCGCCGACGCGACGTACGAAGAACTCGTGACCGAGCCGCTCAACCACGATCCCTTCGATCCCGACTCACCGCGCGCGCGCACGGAGAAGAGTTATCCGGCGCTGCTGGCGCTCTTCGACGAATTTCTGAGGGAGCCATCGACACGATGAACGCCATTCCGCGATGTGCCTGGGCGACCAGCGAGCTTTCGGTCGCGTATCACGACGAAGAGTGGGGCATCGCTTCGCACGACGATCGGTATCTCTTCGAGATGCTGGTCCTCGAAGGCGCGCAGGCGGGATTGAGTTGGGAGACGATCCTGCGAAAACGGGAAAGCTATCGCCGCCGCTATAAAAATTTCGAACCAAAAATCGTCGCGCGTTTCGGTTTGCGCGAGATCGAGGGGATGATGGGCGATGCAGGGCTCGTGCGCAACCGAAGAAAGATCGAATCGAGCGTCGAGAACGCACGCGCGTTTCTGGCGATTGCGCGAGAGTCCGGTTCGTTCGCGCGGTGGCTCTGGGCCTACGTCGAGGGTCGCCCAATCGTCACGCGCAGGGCTCGCGGAGCGGCGTTGCCGGCGAGCACCGAGCTTTCGGCGCGGATCGGGAAGGATCTCTACGCGCGCGGCTTCCGTTTTGTCGGTCCGACGATCGTCTATTCGTATCTGCAGGCGGTCGGCATGGTCGACGATCACAGCGTCGACTGCTATCGGGCCGGAGAGGGCGCTCGCTAGAGGAAGCGCAGCCCCGGCGTGCAATGTCGCGCCCTCTCGTTCACGCTCTTATGAAAGGTATTCTCGTGAAAACGCTCCTACGATGCAGCGCGCTTTTTCTTGTTGTTTTCGCACTCGCGCGGCCGGCCGCTGCAGCGACCACGCGCGTCGAAGTGCAGGCGCTCTGGGTCAGCGGGAACCACACCGAGATCGGGGGCGCGGCCCAGGCATTATTTTTGCCGGCGCCGCTGCTTCGCATCACCACATCGGAGAAACGCTGGGCGATCTTCGTTGAGGGTGCTACCACATTCGGTCGTGGGTTGGTCGCTCAGAATGTCGGCTTCAATACCGGAGCGTCGAGCGCCGCGATCTCCTATCTCAACGGTGTCGTTCGGTATCACATCAATGCGTTGACCACGCTTGGCATCGGTGAGACGATCTACAATCAAAAGTCGCTGTACGATGCAATCGGTTTCTTCGGCGAGCCGTACGCACAGGCGTCGCGCGTGGTAGGAGCGCGCTTCGAGCTACGAAGCGAGATCTATTCGACCGTGCACTCACGCTGGCACGCCGATCTCGCTCTCAATCCCCGTCTCACGACGGATCTCGTTCAGTACGAACCGACCAACGATGCAGATGGCGATGAAGGGATCCTACGGTCGACGCCCGAGTCGGGATCGCTCGTCGATGCGTCGATCTCCAATCGTGTCGAGAACCGCCGCTATGCGCTGACCTACGGGATTCGCTACGTCAACGAAGCGATGTTTTATCCGTATGACCAACTCGCCCATCGCGAGTCACTGGTTGTGCCGTTCGTCGGCATCGCGCGTACCTTCGGCCACTAACACCTCGAGCGGTACGCGACCGAGGAAGCACGCGCGCCGACGCGAAGGCGTGACGAATGCTTGCATCGCTGGCGCTGGTAGCGGCGGTCGCCGCCCCG
>JAJXVC010000140.1 GCA_021782295.1 bacterium
TGATATTTTCGGGATCACCAGCGCACAATTTCAAACGTTCTTTTTGATTTTCACGCGGGTTAGCACGATGCTCTTCGTCTTCCCGATTTTTTCCGCCCCGCAGATCCCGATTCAAACGCGCTTTGGCCTTGGCGCGTTGATTTCGTTTCTGCTCCTGCATACGGTGCCGACGCTCCCGTCCTTTACGAACCTCGTCGCGCTCGTGATCGCCATTCTCGCGCAGATCGCCTTGGGCGCGATCGTCGGGTATATCGCCTCGCTGGTCTTTGCCGGGATTCAGTTCGCCGGCGAGCTCGTCGATTTGGAGATCGGTTACGCGATTGCCAACGTCATCAGTCCGACGACCCAGCAGCAAATCACGATTATCGGCGAATTCGAACTCGCGCTCGCGACGCTGGTCTTTCTTGCGACGAACTCGCACTTGTTGCTGATTGCGGGGATTGCAGGGTCGTTCAATCTCGTGCCGCTGCCGTACATTCACATCGACCCGTCCCTTGCCGGAAGCGTGGTCGGAATACTCGCGTCATCGTTCGATATCGTCTTTAAAATTGCGGCTCCGGCGGCGATTGCGCTCTTTATTACGAATATCTCGCTCGCCCTTATGGCGCGCGTCGCCCCGCAGATGAACGTCTTTGTCGTCGGCTTTCCGATTCAGGTGACCGTCGGGCTCATCACGCTGGCAGCGAGTCTCCCGCTGCTGGCGACGGTCGGGCCGCAGCTCTTCGATCAGCTTTCGCGACAGATGGACACGGTGATGCGCTCGATGCGGTGAGCGCACCACTGCTAGAAGTAGGAGAGCTGTCCGATCTTATTCCCCGCGCTCTCGCTGAAATAGATACGCTGGTCGGGGCCGAGTGCGATGGCAAGCGGGCTCGACGCAGAGGTCGTGATGGGGTACTCGGTGACCGTGCCGCCGTTGCTGAGGTAGCGGCCGATTTTATTGCCGGCGATATCGGTGAAGTAGAAGTTGCTGTCCGCGCCCTCGGCGATTGCGCCGATCGTCGGCGTCGCACCCGTGGGAACCGCAAGTGTCGTCTCGGTAAGCCCGGTTCCGTTGGTGAGGATGCGTCCGATTTTGTTGGTGCCCTGCTCGAGGAACCAGATCGCGCCGTCGGCTCCGCTGAGAATCGAGGTCGGCTCGCTTCCCGCCGCAACGGAATACTCGGTGATCGCGCCGGCGGTGGTGATACGGCCGATCTTCGCGCTGTTGTATTCGGTGAACCAGAGCGCGCCGTCGCTTCCCGGCGCGATGCTCGTCGGGTCGGCGTTCGCGGTCGGAATCGTATACTCGGTGATCGCTCCCGCCATGGTGATGCGGCCGATCTTCGAGGTCCCGGCCTCGGTAAACCAGAGCGCGCCGTCGGAGCCCAGCGTGATCCCATCGGGTTGAGATCCCGAGGTCGGCAGTGCGTATTCGACGATCGTGCTTCCGGTGGTGTTGATCTTCCCAATCTTGTTGCCGCTATATTCGGTGAACCAGAGGTTCCCGTCGGGCGCCGCAACGAGATCCTTCGGCATCGCGGCGGCGGTCGGCAGCGGATAATCGACGAGGGAGCCGTTCGTCTCGAGTTGGCCGATCCTATCAGCCGAGCTCTCGGTAAACCAGATCGAACCATTCGCGCCGACCGCTAATGCGGTGACCCCGGCCGAACTGGTCGGAATAGCGAACTCCGCCGTGACCGATGGGACGACGGGGGTGGCGGTTGGGCTAGCCGCGGAGGAGATCGGCGTTGCGTGCCCACATCCCGTCAGCGCGCCGAGGGCGAGGAGAGCGGCAGCGAATAACACGCCGGAGAGCGTGACCAGCGGACGATACAACGTGGGGGACTCCTTGTCGCGGTACGATGAAATTATGGGGCTTAAGACCAGCCCCACTAATTTATCGTGCGAGGGTCCCATTCCCGCAGGTTTCGGCAAGAAGAATCGGCACCGTAGAGGAAATGCCTCTGGGAATGACTCTGGAGCAAGCGGGCAATGCCGCGTCCTGAACAAACCGAACGCGCGACTCCGAAGCGTCTTGAGGAGTCGCGAAAAAAGGGCCAACTTGCCCGCAGCACCGAGCTGGCGGGGGCGGGGATCTTTTTAGGTGCGATCCTTGCGTTGCACTTTTTCGCCGGAAGCGATTTCGGCGGCCTCGGCCCCGGGACGGTGGTTGCGCTCAGCCATATCGCCTCGTACGGTCCGCTCACGATCTTCTCGGTCTGGGGAATCTTCGCCAAGACGCTGGGCAGCGTCATCTTCGTCATGGCGATGCTCTTTGCCATCGCTTTTGGGCTCGGGGTGCTCCTCAACGTCGTTCAGGTCGGGCTGCTCTTTACGTTGCAGCCGCTCAAGCCGAACTTCTCCAAGCTCAATCCGCTCAGCGGCTTCAAGCGAATTTTCTCAAAACAAGTCGCGGTAAATCTCCTTAAGCAGTTCATCAAACTCGGTGCCGTCGCGATCATTCTCTACTCGACGGTCTCTGGGAATCTTGGTTTCTTCCTTTCGCTCGGCGAGATGTCGCCCTACGGCGTCTTCAATGCCGTCGGTGGCCTCATCTACGACATCACCTTCAAATTCGCAGTATTGTTGGTGATCGTCGGCATCCTTGACTACGCGTACGAGCGCTGGAACTTCATGGAGAACCAGAAGATGACCAAGCAAGAGGTCAAGGATGAGATGCGTCAGGCCGAGGGCAACCCCGAAGTGCGCGGGGCGGTCAAGCGGCGGCAGCGCGAATTCGCGCGGAGGCGGATGCTTTCGGCGGTTCCACGCGCGACGGTCGTCGTTACGAACCCGACGCATTTCGCGGTGGCGTTGGAGTGGGATGAGATCGAGATGGAGGCGCCGGTCGTCGTCGCCAAGGGCGCCGATCTCGTTGCTTTACGTATTCGTGAGATCGCGCGCGAGGCCGGAGTACCGATTTTGGAGAACCCTCCGCTTGCGCGCACGCTCTACGAGAAGGTCGCACTCGACCAAATGGTCCCGCCGAACCTTTACGCAGCCGTGGCGCAGGTGATTGCATTCGTGTACCGGCTCAAGAGAAAGACGATCGCGTAAATGGCTTCGGCTACCAGCGCACCGGCGCGCCCGAGCATCGGCCAACGGATCGCCGCGACGACTCCGGTCTTTGTCGCGGGCGCAGCGGTAACGCTGGTCTTCCTAATGATCGTGCCGGTTCCGACGCAGGTGCTCGACGGACTGTTAACGATCAACATCGCCGGCGCGCTGGTGATCATCGGCACCAGTCTCTACGCCGAGAATGCACTCTCATTCTCGGTCTTCCCGACCCTGTTGCTCATCGTGACGCTCTTCCGGCTCGCGTTGAACATTACGGCGACACGCGCGATTCTCACCAACGGCTATGCCGGTGAGGTCATTCAATTCTTCGGTCAGGTCGTGATCGCCGGAAATTATGCCGTCGGTCTGGTGATCTTCCTCATCTTGGTCGTCATTCAATTCGTCGTCATTACCAACGGCGCGGGGCGCGTCGCCGAGGTCGCTGCCCGCTTCACCCTCGACGCGATGCCGGGCAAACAGCTGGCAATCGACGCCGACCTCAACGCCGGTCTTATCACCGAGGCCGATGCGCGCCAGCGGCGCAAGGATATCCAGCGCTCGGCGGATTTCTACGGTGCGATGGACGGCGCCAGCAAGTTCGTCCGCGGCGACGCGATCGCCGCCGTGATCATCGTCGCGATCAATATCATCGGCGGCTTCATCATCGGCGTCGTGCAACTGCATTACACGGTGCTGCAATCGCTCTCGACCTTTACGCTGCTCACCGTCGGCGAAGGAATCGTCACGCAGGTCCCGGCGCTCTTGATCTCCACCGCGACCGGTATCATCGTCACGCGTGCAGCCGCCGAATCGGATTTCGGCGGCGAACTCACCAAGCAACTCAACTCGCAACCGCAGGCAATTCTCATCGCCGCGGTGATGACCGGCGTCTTCGGCATCGTCGGCCTCGCGCGCTTCTTTATGCTGCCGATGTCCGCGCTGCTCTTCGTCTATTATTTCTCGCGTCGCCGCGCCGCATCGCCCGCGGTGCAGGCTGCCGCCGCAGCGGCGAAGGCCGCCGCCGCATCGAAGAGCACTCCGGCGAAGCCCGCCGAGAGCGTCGTTCCACTGCTCTCCTACGATCCGATGGAGTTGGAGATCGGCTTCGGGCTCATTCCGCTCGTCGACATCAACCAAGGCGGCGACCTGCTCGAACGCGTCACGCTGATTCGGCGCCAGGCCGCGCGCGAGCTCGGTATCGTGATGCCGCCGATTCGCGTCCGCGATAATTTGCAGCTCAAACCGAGCGCCTACAGCGTGAAAATCTACGGCTTGGAGGTCGCGCAGGCGGAGGTGATGGTGAGCCGTCTGCTCGCAATGAATCCGGGCACGGCGACGCAGCCGCTCGACGGCATCTCGACGAAGGAACCAGCGTTCGGTTTACCGGCGCTCTGGATTCCCGAATCGTTGCGCTCCGAAGCGGAGATGGCCGGGTATACGGTGATCGATCCGACCAGCGTGATTGCAACGCACCTCACCGAACTCATTCGCGCGCACGCACCGGATCTGCTCGGGCGCCAAGAGACATCGGCGTTGCTCGACAATATCAAAACGCATTATCCGGTCGTCGTCGAAGAGCTGGTTCCCGGGCTGCTCTCGGTCGGTGAAGTGCAGCGCGTCTTGCAGAATCTTTTGCGCGAGCGGATTCCGATTCGCAACCTCGTCCTCATTCTTGAGACGATGGCCGATGCCGCGCGCAACAGCAAGGATATCGATTTTCTCACCGAGCGCGTGCGTGCGGCGCTCGCGCGCCATATCTCCTCGGAGTATGCCGAGGAAGGGCTGCTCTCGGTCATCACCGTCGATCCGCGACTCGAAGCGTTGCTCGCCGAAGCGGTGCGTCGCGGCGAAGATGCCTACGCATTACTCGATCCGGGAACGGTCTCGCGGGTCTACTCATCGCTCTCACGTCAGATTGCCGTCGCGCAGAACGCGGGGCTGCAACCGATCGTGCTCGCGTCGCCCTCGGTGCGCCTCGCACTCAAACGGCTCACCGAACGCGCGGCACCCAACCTCGTCGTTCTCTCCTACTCTGAAATCGCTCCGGGACTTCGCGTCGAATCGATCGGTCAGGTCTCGGCAACCGATGAAACCAGCTCAGCACCCATGGGGT
>JAJXVC010000141.1 GCA_021782295.1 bacterium
GATACGGAGAGCGCAGTCTCGTCGAGGCTGCGCGTTTGCTCTTCGGCGGCGGCGGCGATCGATGCAATCGCATCGGTGAGCGCGCGCACTTTCACCGTCGCTTGGTCGACGATACGCGACTGTTCGTTGATGCCTTCGTCGAGTTGACCTTGCGCGACCGAGGCTCCCTCGATGACCGCGAGCGCCGTTGACGCAGTCGAACGCAGTTCCTCGCCGGAGGCGCCGAGATTCGCCGAATTCAGATGGAGTTCACGGAAGAACTCCCGCAATCCGAAAATCAGTTTGTTGAGTGCGACGGCGAGTTCGCCGAGTGCGGCATCGGGAGAGGCGATATTTTTCGTGAAGTCGCCGCCCGAAACTTCGCGAACGCTCGCTGCGAGCGTTGCGACACCCGAGCGCACGTCGGTGGACTCGCCGCGCGGCAATGCTGGGCGCGTGACCGTCGCGCTTCGGAACGCATATTGCCCGGGCTCGAAGTCCTCCACGCTTTCGACGCGCGATATCTCACCGGCGAAGAGCAGGCTCACCGCGATGCCGACGACGCCGAGCAAGACGCTGCCGGAGATTGCTTGGTGGCTGTGATGGGCGTGGCGCGACCAAAAGTCGATTAGCGCGACCGCTACGGCCAGTAGCGAGCCGATCGGGACACCGACGAAGGCCGCCCCGATGGCGACGATCCCGAGGAGGAGCACTTCGATGGCAACGGCGTCTCCGTACCACGCCGCGAGCCCGGCGACGAGCGCCGCGATTGCAGCGATCCCGATCCGCGCCGGCAGCCCGAAGCGCGAACGCATTGCCGCAATTTTCGCATAGAGCACGACGACCTAGGAACCTCCTCTAGCGCTGGCGCTGGCTACTTTAAGGCTTCTTTATCCTTGCGAAGCGACTTTTACTGCCGCGCCCGACTTATTCTGCCGAGGCAGGCCTCGCAGAGGTTCGGCGACTTCGAATCGGTTTCGAAGACCGAACTGGTGGCGTGCATGGCGCAACGCGGTGAATGGCAGCTCCGCAGCCCCATCGCTCGGCCGAGCGCATAGACCGATTCCTTGAGAACGCGCTGAAAGAGGAGATTGGGATCGGGTTCCTCCCCGTAGAACTCCGGACGAAGGCGATGGAGCGCGACGACGCCGGTTCCGGCGTTCGCGTCGGCATCGGCGAAGAGATAGCGCTGCGAGGTCTTGTAACAATCGTACTCGGTGACGGCGAGCGCAAGGCCCTCCTGCCCCGGAAAACCTTTGGCGATGCGCGCGTAGAGTGTCGGAGCAAAGAGCTGATTGCGCGTTGCGTTGAGCGCAGTGCGCGGAAGCGCCAACGAGCGTTCGATACGGACGCCGGTCAGAAAGCGCTCTTCGATGCAGACTGCGAGCCGATCGGCAAGGCGCGCGTCGACGGTGTTCACCGGGATCAGACGAATGATTTTTGCCATGCTCCTTCGTCGGCCGCCATTCGGCATCGCCTACCGGAAAACTTGTCGGCGGCGGGGAAGGCTGCACGATGATCGTTGGTCTGGGGATCGACCTCGCCGAGGTCGAGCGCTATCGTTTCGACGAGCGAGCGCGCGCGGCATTTGCACGCAAGGTCTACACCGAAGCAGAGATGCGTTACGCAATGCGCAAGCGCAACTGGCCCGAACGGCTCGCGGGCTTCTTTGCGGCAAAAGAGGCGACGCGGAAAGCCTTCGGCCATGCGGTTCCGTGGCGAGATGTTGAAGTCGGGCACGAACCGAGCGGGCGGCCGTCGATTTTCCTGCACGGTATCGCGCGCAAACTTTTCGAAGAGCGCGCGATCGAACGCATCCATCTCACGATCACCCACACGGCAACGACGGCGGCCGCCGTCGTAATTTTCGAACGATGATTCCCGTTCTGCTTCCCGAGCAACTCCGTTCGCTCGACGCCGCATCGTGCGAGCGCGTCGGCGAGATCGCGCTGATGCGCACTGCCGGGGAGCGGATCGCCGCCTGCATCGACGATCTTCTTCCGCGCGGTGGGCGCGTCGTTGCGCTCGCCGGCCCCGGAAATAACGGCGGCGACGCATTCGCGGCACTCGCTTCGTTGGAGCGACAGCACGAACGTATCGTAATCGAACTTCCGAGCGCGAAGCGCTCTGCGGCGCGTGCGGATGCCGAAGAGCGCGCGGCAAAATCGGGCGTTCGCCGGATCGCATGGAGCGATATCGATGCGCGCAATGCCGCGCTATCTCGGGCAGAACTTTTCGTCGACGGGCTCTACGGTTCGAGCGCGCGGCTTCCGCTCGACGCGACCGCGTGCGACGCCATTGCGGCGCTCGCAGCGCATAGGGTTCCCTGCGTTGCGATCGATCTGCCGACCGGCCTCGATGCAGGCAGCGGCGCGGTTCCGGGAATCGCCGTCCGCGCGCACGTGACGGTTGCGCTCGGAGCGCTCGTGCCCGCACATCTGCTCGATCCGGCGCGCGCGTTCGTCGGCAAACTCATTCTCGCCGATATCGGTTTCCCGCCCGATCTGCTTGCTGCGCTTCCCGCGCGCTTCGTCACGCTCGACGGCGCGAGCGCCCGCGCGGCGATGCCGCAGCGCGACGAGCGCGCGGACAAACGCTCTGCGGGAAGCCTGCTTGCAATCGCGGGAAGCGAGCAATTCCCCGGAGCCGCCGTCCTCTGCGCGCGCGCTGCCGCGCGTGCCGGTGCCGGCTACGTCACGGTCGCCGCTCCCGCCGCCGCCGTTCCCGCACTGCGCGCGCATCTCATCGAAGAGATCGTGGTCGCGCTTCCCGACGATCCGCGCGAAGCGAGCGCGATATTGCACGACCTCGAAAAGCGACACAGCGCACTGGCGATCGGGCCGGGGCTCGGCCTCTCTGAAAACGTCGGCAACCTCGTTCGCGATCGTTTGCGCGCGACCACATTGCCCGCAGTCGTCGATGCAAGCGCGCTCTTTCACCTTGCGAAGCATCTCGATATCCTCCGCGGGCAAACGGTGATTCTTACGCCGCATGAAGGTGAGTTTGCGCGGCTCTCCGGCGAAGGAAGCGTGCGCGAAGGAACGCGCGTTGAACGCTTGCGCTCGTTCGTCGAACGAACGGGCGTCACCACGCTGCTTAAAGGTCGCGACACGCTCGTCGATGATGGTCGCACGACCGCGATTAATCCCAGCGGCACCAACGCACTCGCAACTGCGGGGAGCGGCGATGTGCTCACCGGAACGATCGCCGCCTTGCTCGCGCAGGGTTGCACGCCGTTTACGGCCGGGGCGCTCGGCGCATTTTGGCACGGACGCGCGGGGCAGGCGGCAGAGCGTCAACGCCGCATCGGCGTCACCGCCGGCGATATTATCGAGGCGTTGGGGAACGCGCTTCCGTAAGCATACGGCGAAACGTTTCTTCGTCGAGCACCGGAACGGCGAGTTCGCGCGCGCGTTGGAGCTTGCTCCCCGCTTCTTCTCCGGCGACGACGAAATCGGTCTTGCCGCTCACCGACTCGCTCGTACGCGCGCCGAGCGCTTCGAGCGCCGCCTTCGCTTCATCGCGCGTCATCGAGGCGAGCGTTCCCGTTAACACGAATCGCTTGCCCTTCAAGGCGGAATCGGGCGCGGGTGCGGCGCCGCGTTCTTCCATTTCGACGCCCGCTGCGGCGAGCGCGGTGATTGCATCGCGATTCCGTTTTTGCGCGAAGAAGAGCCGAACGCTTGCCGCGACCTCCGGCCCGATCCCTTCGCTGCGCTGTAGGTGCTCCTCGTCGGCCGCTGAGAGCGCCTCCATCGTGCGAAAATCGCGCGCGAGAATCGCCGCCGTCTGCTCGCCGACGTAGCGAATGCCGAGCCCGACAAGCAGGCGCGTGAGGCCGCGTTGCTTGCTCGCGGCGATCGCCTGCACGAGATTTGCCGCGCTCTTCGCGCCGAGCCGCTCGAGCGATGCCAGGCGCGCTGCATCGAGTGCGTAGAGGTCGGCGAAGCTTTTCACCACGCCGCCGGCGACGAGTTGCTCGGAGAGCATGTCGCCGAGCCCTTCGATATCCATCGCGCCGCGCGATGCGTAGTGACGAAGGCGTTCGACGAGTTGTGCGGGGCAGGAGGCATTGCTGCAACGCGCCATCGCTTCGCCTTCGGGGCGATCGACGTCGGCGCCGCAGACGGGGCACTTCGTCGGCATATGAAAGATTTTTTCTTTGCCGGTGCGTAGTTCGCGAATCGGGCCGACGACGCGCGGAATAACGTCGCCTGCGCGGACGACGATCACCGTGTCGCCGATGCGAATATCATTGCTCGCAATATACTCTTCGTTGTGAAGCGTGGCGTTGCGAATCGTGATTCCACCGATCTCCACCGGCGCGAGGACCGCATTGGGGTTGAGGGTGCCGGTACGCCCGACGCTCACCGTAATCGCTTCGAGCTTCGTCGTTGCCTCGCGTGCTTTAAACTTAAACGCGACCGCCCAACGCGGATCGCGCGCGACCGTTCCAAGACGATCCTGAAAATCGAAGCGATCGACCTTGATCGCCACGCCGTCGATCTCGTAATCGAGTTCGTCGCGACGACGCTCCCATTCTTCGCAGTACGCGATCGCTTGCTCGATCGAATCGGCGGGGCGCACGTTCGGATTCACCGGAAATCCCAGCGCTCGCAAACGTTCGAGCGCGGCATGCTGCGTCGCGATCTCCGGCGACGGATCGACGAGCGTGTAGGCGAAAAACGAGAGATGGCGCTCGCGCGTGAGCTCCGGGTCGATCTGGCGCAGCCCGCCCGATGCGGCATTGCGCGGGTTGGCAAAACGCGCTGTGCCTTCACGTTCGCGTCGCAGATTCAAGGCGTTAAAATCGCTCTTCCGCAGATAGACCTCGCCGCGCGCTTCGAAATCACCGCGCATCCGCTCCCGCAGACGCAACGGGACGCCGGGAATCACGCGCAAATTTCCCGTGACCTCTTCACCGACGCGGCCGTCACCGCGGGTCGCTCCCTGCACGAACGCGCCGTCACGATAGCGCAATGTAACGGCGAGCCCGTCGATCTTGAGTTCGCAGATATAGCCGACCTGCGCTTCGCCGAGCAGTTTGCGAACGCGCTCGTCGAAGGCGCGCAGTTCGTCGGTTGAGAAGGCGTTGGCGAGGCTGAGCATCGATGCTCGATGTTCGACCGGTGCAAAGCGGGTCGACGGAGCGGCACCGACGCGGCGCG
>JAJXVC010000142.1 GCA_021782295.1 bacterium
ATCGCGGAAGCCCAGCAGCGCATCGAGGATATCCCGTGTGGTCGGTTCGTCGTTCATCGTGCCATCGTAGCCTATCACTGTTGCCGCAGTATTGCTATCCGCCGGCAACCCAGCGCGCGAAGAGAAAAGCGACGCCCGATGCGACGCCGCCGATCGCGAGCGTCTGAAGCGCGGCGAGCCATGGCGGAATCCCCGTCAACCGCCCCTTCACCGCGCCGAAGATCGCAAGCGCGATCCCGGTCAGCAATGCCGAGACGAGGAACGCTTCGTTGGAGACCGCGATCAGCGCGTAGGGCGCGAGCGGAATCACCCCGCCGACGACATACGAAATGCCGATCGTCACGCCGGAGAGGATCGCGCGGTGCTTCTCCGGGCGTTCGAGCCCAAGTTCGAAGCGCATCATAAACTCGACCCAACGTTCGCGATCCGAACAGATCGTATCGACGGTCTGGTTGAGGAGGTCCTCGCTCAATCCGTAATGCGAGAGCACCTCGGCGACCTCGGCACGCTCGGTCTCCGGAAGATGCTCGGCTTCGTAGTACTCGCGCGCGAGTTCGTTTTCGTAATGATCGCGGTCGGTGCGCGTTGCGAGATAACCACCGAGCCCCATCGAGATACCGCCCGCCGCTAACTCAGCGACACCGGCGGTCACGACGATATGCGATGCGGCGAGCGCTCCGGCGATGCCGGCGGCGAGTGCGAACGGCACCGTCAGGCCGTCGGACATGCCGATGACGACATCGCGCAAGGTCGCCGTCGATGAAAGGTGCCGCTCTGGGTGCGGTGGCGTGGAGAGCATTGGGGCCCGCTTTGCGTCGGCGCTCGCGGTCGCCTGCCGACCGATGTTCTTTCCGTCCTTGACGCACGCGCCGTCCTGTGAGAGAAGCAGAAAGAGACGCTCGTTGCGTTTGGAGGAAGATTCCGAGTATGCCGGCCATGTTCCCCAGCTACGAAACGATTGCCGCCGCACTGGCGAGTTCCGCTGCAGTTCCCATGGCCGTCGTCGATGCAGGGGAGCGCCACGTTATCGAGGCCGCCTGTGCGGCGCGACGCGCCGGATTCATCGAGCCGATCTTCATCGGGAAGCGGGCCGAGATCGAAGCGATCCTCCACGATCGCGGGGAGAGCGATGCCTCGATCGTCGCCGTCGCAAGCGACATGGAGGCCGCCGAAGCAGGCGTTGCGGCGATCCAGGCGGGGGGCGCGCGCGCACTGATGAAGGGGCACCTCCACACCGATACCTTCCTGCACCCGATTCTCGCGCGATTGCGCACGACGAAACGGCTCTCGCACGCCTTCGTGATCGAGATGGAGCGCTACGCAAAGCCGCTGCTGCTCACCGACGGCGCGATCAACGTCGCCCCCGACCTCGCGACGAAAACGGCGATCCTCCAGAACGCCGTCGACTTTGCCGTCGCCATGGGGCTCGAAGCGCCGAAGGTCGCGTTGCTCTCGGCGGTGGAAACGGTGAAAGCGACGATCCCTTCGACGATCGATGCCGCGGCGCTCGTTGCAAGCGCCGCTCGCGGCGCCTTCGCACCGGCGATCCTCGCCGGGCCGTTGGCATTCGATTGCATCGTTTCGCGCGAAGCGAGCGCCGTCAAAGGTTTGAGCGGCCCGGTTCCCGGCGATGCCGATATCGTACTCGTTCCCGAGATCGTCGCGGGAAACGCCATCGTCAAAGCATTGGAGTACGGTGCGGGCGCAACGCTGGCGGGCATCGTCCTCGGAGCGCAGGTTCCCATCGTGCTGACGTCACGTGCCGACTCGGTGCAGACGCGCCTGCACTCCACCGCGCTCGCAGCCTACCTGTATCATCGTTCGAACCGGCAAGCGGAAGCGGCGACACCGGTGCGATGACGGAGCTGGGCGAGGGCCTGACATCGATCGAAGCACAGGCGCGCCTCGCACGCGACGGCCCGAACGAGATCGCGCCGATTCGTGCGAATCCGACGCTCGATCTCCTGCGAAAATTTTGGGCGCCGATTCCTTGGTTGCTTGAAGGAAGCATCGCCCTCGCGCTGCTGACGCACCGTTCGAAGGACGCCGCTGCAGTCGCGCTGCTGCTTCTCCTCAACGTTCTCCTCGCATTCGTACAAGAACGTCGCGCGGAGCGCGCCCTCGATCTTCTGCGCGCGCGTATCGTCGCGCACGCAAAGGTTCTCCGCGACGGCGTTTGGGGAACGCTTGCATCGCGCGAACTCGTCGTCGACGATCTCGTGCGCCTCGTCGTCGGCGACGTCGTTCCCGCCGATATCTCCATCGATCTCGGCGCGCTGCAGATCGATCGATCGGCGCTCACCGGCGAATCGGTTCCCGAAGAGGTCGCTGCGGGGCAATGCGTCTACGCCGGTTCGACCGTCACCCGCGGCGATGCAACCGGTCACGTTATCGCGACCGCCGAACGCACGAAATTCGGAAAGACCGCTGCGCTGATGCGCGATATTCATACGACCGGAAGCGTACAACGCTTGGTGCTCGGCATCGTGCGTTCGCTGGCCGTCGCCGGGGCGATCGTCGTCTTCGCCGTCTCAAGCTATGCGTTGACGCAGCAGATCGCTCGCTCGGAGATCGTCGTCTTCGCGCTCGTCGTCGTTCTTGCGGCAATCCCCGTTGCGTTACCGGCGGCATTCACGCTTGCAACCGCGCTCGGGGCGCTCGAACTCTCGCGCAGCGGTGTGCTGGTAACGCATCTTGCCGCGATGGAGGATGCCGCTTCGATGGATGTCCTCTGTTGCGACAAGACGGGCACGCTCACGCTCGATGCGATTCGGGTCGATCGCAGCACCCCGTATCCGCCCTACACCGAATCGGAGCTCTTGCAATTCGCGAGCGCGACCTGCGATATCGCCGGGCAAGATCCCATCGATATCGCCGTTCTCGCAGCGGCGCGTTCGCTCGCAGCGGAACCGCTGCGCGTCGAGCGCTTGATTCCCTTCGATCCGCAGAGCAAAATCGCGCAAGCCTCGGTACGCTTTGCAGACGGATCGCAAGCGCTCATCGCAAAGGGAGCGCCGAGTGCCCTCGGCGTCGCGTTCCCCTCGCTCGATGCGCTTGCAGCGCGCGGCGACCGTGCGATCGGCGTCACGATCGCGCGCAACGCGCTCACCGTCGCGGTCGGTGCAATCGGCCTCGCCGATCCACCGCGCCCCGACGCAGCGCATCTCGTCGCCGCGATCGTCGCGCGCGGTGTCGAGGTACGCATGATCACCGGCGATGCGCCCGAGACCGCGCTCCACGTCGCAGCGGAGATCGGCATTCCCTCGCTCTCGGTCGATGCATCGGTCTTTCCCGATCAGAAGCTGCAGATCGTCCAGCGCGAACAAGCGAAGGGTCGGATCGTCGGCATGACCGGCGACGGGATCAACGATGCGCCGTCGTTACGCGCGGCGAACGTCGGTATCGCGGTCTCCAACGCGACCGACGTCGCCAAGGCTGCCGCGAGTATCATCCTCACCCGTCCGGGACTCGACGGCGTTCTTGCCGCGATCGATACCAGCCGTCGCATCTACCAACGCATGCTGACCTACGTCGTCGCGAAGATCGTCAAATACTTCGAGATCGTCTTCGTCTCCAGTGCCGGCTTCTTTGTTTTCCGCCACTTCATGCTCTCGCCGACGCTGATGGTGGCGCTCCTCGTGCTCAACGATTTTGCGACGCTCTCCATCGCGACCGACCGCGTCGCGCCCTCGCGCGGCTTCGATGCGTGGCACGTCGGCCGTTTGGTCGCGGCCTCGGCACTGCTCGCCGTCGTCACCGCTTCGTCGATCGTCGCATTCATTCTCTACCTCCACCGTGCCGCCGCACTCGATCTCGCGCAACTGCGCGGCGCAACCTTCGTGGCGATGGTCGGCGTCGGGCAGATCGCCTTACTCGCTCTGCGCGAACGCGACGCTCTTTTTCGGCAGCCCCCGTCGCGCTTTCTCGCGCTCGCGGTGGCCTTCGCCATCCTCGCTGCAGCGGCGATGGCCTTCTTCGGCGTGCTGATGCCGCCGTTACCACCGACGGTCGTCGCCGAAGGCATCGCCTTCGTCGCGCTCGTCGGCATCCTCGTCCTCGCAATCAAACTTCCGATCTACCGCGCCTTCGGCATCGGGCGCGACCGCAATGCATCCACTCCGCTCTAAAGAAAGCGCGTCATCGTGACCGAGCACCCCATCGCCGAACAACCGACCTCCGATGAAATCGCCGCCGTCGACGCCTATTGGCGCGCGGCGAATTATCTCAGCATCGGTCAGATCTATCTTCTCGATAATCCGCTCCTGCGCGAGCCCTTGCGCCGCGAGCATATCAAGAAACGCTTGCTCGGCCATTGGGGCACATCGCCGGGGCTCAATTTTATCTACGCCCACATGAATCGCCTGATCTGCAAATACGATCTCGACGCGATCTTCATCGCCGGCCCCGGGCACGGCGGTCCGGCCGTCGTCGCAAACGCCTTTCTCGAGGGAAGTTACAGCGAACGCTACCCGAACATTCAGCACGACGTTGCGGGGCTGCGCACGCTCTTCCGGCAATTTTCCTTTCCCGGTGGAATACCCAGCCACGCATCGCCCGATGCGCCCGGCTCGATTCACGAAGGCGGCGAACTCGGCTACAGTCTGCTGCATGCATTCGGAGCGGCATTCGACAATCCGGATCTCTTCGTTTGTTGCGCCATCGGCGACGGCGAAGCGGAGACCGGCGCGCTCGCGACGAGTTGGCACGGAAATAAATTCCTCAATCCAGTTCGCGACGGAGCGGTGCTACCGATCCTGCACTTGAACGGCTACAAACTCTCGGGGCCGACGCTGCTCGCGCGTATTCCCGAAGCGGAGTTATGCATGCTCTTGCGCGGCTATGGTTACGAACCGATCGTGGTCGCGGGCGACGATCCGCCGCTCGTGCATCGCCTCTTTGCCGAGGCACTCGAGCGCGCGCACCGGATGATTCGCGCGATTCAGAGCGATGCGCGCAACAACGGTTTTACCGAGCGCGCCGCTTGGCCGGCGATCGTTCTGCAAACGCCGAAGGGATGGACGGGGCCGAAGATCGTCGACGGCCTGCAAATCGAAGGAACGCAGCGCGCGCACCAAATTCCGATCGGCGATTTCGAGAAGCACCCCGAGCATCTCG
>JAJXVC010000143.1 GCA_021782295.1 bacterium
CGTTCCCGAGGCTTTGCATCGCCGCCAACCAAGCGCTTCCCGCGCGTTGACGATCTCGCTGCAAGTATTCCGGAACCGCAGCTTGATAGGGAGCGATCGCCACGTTCATGCCGATCTGCAAAGCAAGGTACGATGCGAATAACGCTGCGGCGGATTCCTCGGTGAGAAATATAACAAACGCAACTGCGGCGACGCTCGTTCCGACGAGATAGAGCGGCGCGCGCGATCGGTTGCGTGCAACTGCCCGGTCGGAAAGGATCGCCGAACCCAACTGCACCAGAATTGCGGCCAGCGCCCCCGTTGCAGCAAAGAACGCGTACTTCTCTGCAGCCGCCCCGCCGAAGATCGAAACCAAGCGAACCTGTAGCAGCACACCGAGAACGGCACCCCACACGACTTGGATGCCGAACCAAAAAAACGCGAGTCGTGCCGCTTCAGGTATGCGCACGTGCGTAGCGATATTCATCGAGCGAATCGACATCGAAGCAGAGTTCGGGCGGGCAGCGACGGATCGCCGCTACCGCAGACCCGAGTACTCGCGCGGCACGGCGTTCGATCCGGCCGATGTCGAGGCGGCCGAGCGCGTGCGCCGCAAGAATACCGAATCCGGCACGCATGGCCATCCGCCACGGATACTTCCGTGCGTTAAAGAATGCTGCGCTCTCGCGCGCCACGGGATCGATGGCATGTTGCGGAACGACGAGCGCTCCGGCGTTGACGATACGTTCGCCGTTGAGAATGACGCCGTTCGTCGGCGCGCCCGGAAAACGCGCGGCATAATCGTCCCCGCTGCAAATCCCGAGCGCGACGGTGGATTCGGGAACGGATTCGACGTAACAGCGCAGCGTAGCGGCATCGATAAACGGCAGATCTCCCGCGAGCAGCAGCGTCGCCGACTCTTCGGCGTCATCGGCAAATGCGCGCAAACATGCCAGCATATTCGCCGCGCCTTCCCCGCAATCGGGAAGAACGCGCTCCACCCGCCCGTCGCAACGAGCGGCGATCTCGGCATCGCCGAGCACGACGATACGCCGCGCGCCAAAATCGGCTGCGGCGGCGATCGTTCGTTCGAGGATGGTGCTCGCCCCGATCGGAGCGAGCGCCTTGAGTTCCGTTCCCGTCTCGGCGGCAAAGGCACCGCCGATGCGTCCTCCGGCGGCGATTGCGACGTTGATCCCGTCGATCGTCACCGAAGTTCTCGTGTTACTTCTTAACGGTCTTCTTCTTGCCGGCGACGGTGCGCTTGGGACCTTTACGCGTGCGTGCGTTGGTCTTCGTGCGCTGCCCGCGAACCGGAAGCCCGCGCCGGTGGCGCAAGCCGCGATAACAACCGATATCCATCAGGCGCTTGATATTGCCCTGTACTTCGCGGCGAAGGTCGCCCTCCAGTCGAAGCGCGAGCGCATCGATCGCTTCGCGTAGACGCTTCTCGTCTTCTTCGGAGAGCTCTTTCACCCGACGGTTCGGATCGATTCCCGCTCGGTCGAGCAACTTTGCCGCGGTCGTCGGGCCGATACCGTAGATGTACGTAAGCGCGATCTCAATGCGCTTTTCGCGCGGAAGATCGATGCCGGAAATGCGAGCCATGGATTACCCCTGTACCTGTTTGTGTTTTGCATTGACATCGCAAATAATCCGCACTTTGCCGTGACGGCGGATGACTTTGCATTTGTCGCAGATTTTTTTGACTGACGGACGGACTTTCATGGACGGTTCCTCGTTCTGTGATGCGCCGCGCGCACTATTTGTAGCGGTAGGTAATGCGGCCGTGCGTTAAATCGTACGGCGAGAGTTCGACTAACACGCGATCTCCCGGAAGAATGCGGATGAAATTCATCCGAATTTTTCCCGAAACGTGGGCGAGAACCCGATGCCCGTTCGCGAGTTCAACTCTGAACATCGCGTTGGGGAGGGGTTCGACGATCGTGCCTTCGACTTCGATCGCCTCTTCCTTGGGCACCGCCGTCTTGGCGGCTTTGTCGGCATTCGGCTTTTTCGCCGGACGCCCACCTCGGCGTTTTCCTCGCGCCATTACACTTTAGCTCCTCACCATTGACTCGCCCGATGATTTTTCCTCATCGGGTCGATAGCGTTCGACGTCGGGGTGCTCCCCAACGCTACGGAGCGTGAGGATACGCGGCCCCTCGGGCGTGACCGCAATAGTGTGCTCGAAGTGCGCCGAGAGTTTACCATCTGAGGTGACGACTGTCCAGCCGTCCCGCAGGGTCTTCACCTGGTAGGTGCCTTGGTTGATCATCGGTTCGACGGCCAAGACCAGGCCGGGGCGCAGTTCCGCGCCGGTTCCCCGGGTGCCGTAATTGGGGACCTGGGGCTCCTCGTGCATCGCTCGACCCACCCCATGCCCGACGAGCTTTCGAACGACCCCGTACCCGTGCCGTTCGGCATGCAGCGCGACGGCGGCCCCGATATCGCCGACGTGCCCGCCGACCTGCATCTGCGCGATCCCCTCCATCATCGATTCCTGCGTGATGCGCAGCAGGCGCGCCGCGCTCTCCGAGATCTTTCCGACCGGAACCGTGACGGCGCTATCGGAGACGAACCCTTCGAACGTCGTGCCGATATCGATCGAGAGAATATCGCCCTCGGTGAGTACGCGATCCCCGGGAATCCCGTGCACGACTTCGTCGTTCACCGAGGCGCAGATCGAGGCCGGATAATCGTGATAACCGAGAAAAGTCGGGATCCCGCCGCGCGAACGAATGCCCTTCTCCGCGAGCGCATCGAGCGCGCGCGTCGTCATACCGGGACGAACGGCAGCCATGAGCTCCACCAAGACCGCGGCGGTAATTTTCCCACTGCGTCGGATCGTATCGATCTCCCGCGCGCTCTTGAGTTCGATCATGCGCTCACCGAATTAGTGCGCATGTTCGAGCGCAAGCGCGTGCACGAGTTGGTGCGCAACGTCGCCGACTGCCGCGCTTGCATCGATGGTTTCAAGGCGCCCCGCCTGCCGATAGTACTCAACCAGCGGCATCGTCTGCGCTTCGAAAACATCGAGGCGTTTGCGCACCGTCTCGGGCTTATCGTCATCGCGTTGGACGAGGGGTCCACCGTCTTCGTCGTCGATTCCGGCGACTGCGGGGGGATTGAAACGTTCGTGATAGACGCGCCCCGTGCGCGGATTGCTCCAACGCCCGAGGAGCCGCTCTTCCAACAACGCGCGGTCGATGCGAAAATAGATCGCGACCGGAAGCCCGCGCCCGCGCGCTTCGAGCAGCGCATCGAGTGCCTGCGCCTGGGGATTCGTGCGCGGAAAGCCGTCGAAAATGACCGCCGCGCCCGGGTGCAGTGCGCCTTCAACCATCTTCACGATCAACGCATCGGGAACGAGTTCCCCGCGCGTCATATAGCCCTGGGCCTCTTGTCCGAGTTCGCTGCCGCGCGCGCGATGCGCGCGCAGAAGATCGCCGGTCGAGAGTTGCTCGAAGCCGAAATGCTCGCAAAGGATCTGCGCTTGCGTCCCCTTCCCCGCACCGGGGGCACCGAGCAAAACGATATCGGGCATCAGCGTTTGATGAACCCGCGGTAATCGCGCATCGCCAGACGCGCCTCGATTTGCGTGATCGTATCGAGCGCGACGCCGACGACGATAAGTAATGACGTCGAACCAAGGTAGAAGGTCGTGATCGAAAGGCCGTGCTGCAACGCACCCGGCAATACCGCGAGGATGCCGAGGAAGATCGCCGCGGCGGTCGTGATCCGGAGGAGCACTTTATTGAGGTAATCCACCGTCGGCTGCCCCGGGCGAATTCCCGGGATAAACGATCCGCTCTTCTTCAAATTGTCGGCGATATCGGCGGTATTCAGAACGACCGAGCTATAGAAGAACGTGAAGATCACAACGAGCAGGAAATAGACGATATTGTAGCTCCACGAACTCGGCGCAAACCAGACGTTGAAAACTTCACTCCATGCCGCACCGTTGATCGGGAATTCGAGCAAGAATTTCCCAATGTGCAATATCGTGAAGTACGTCGGCTGAATGCCGATTCCGTGGGTAAACCACGAGAGCGCCTGCTGCGGCAGCAAGAGGATCGAGATCGCAAAAATGATCGAGATCACCCCGGCGTTATTGAGCCGCAACGGAATGTAGGTCGAGCGTCCGGCAAACATCTTTCGGCCCACGGTCCGGCGCGCTTGCTGCACGGGTACGCGACGTTGGCCCTGGTAGAGAAAGACGATGCCGATGATCGCGGCGATGGTGACCACGAGATAGAGCACGAGGTTCAGAATACTCGTCGCACCCTGGCTCGCCGAGGCATAGGTCTGGGCGAGATATGTGGGGTAGCGCAACACGATGCCGATAAAGATGATCAGCGAGATACCGTTGCCGATGCCTTTGTCGGTAATTTGTTCGCCTAGCCACATCAGGAACATCGTTCCGGCAACCATGATCGTGATAGCGAATAACAAGAAGATCAGGCTGGTGTCGTAAAACACGCCCGAATTACGCATCGAAATCGACATGAACGTCGCTTGCAGCGTCGCCAGCACGATGGTTAACCAACGCGTAATCTGACCGATGCGCTTGCGCCCTTCATCGCCGCCTTTCTTCTGCATCTCTTCGAGTTGCGGCAGAACGACGGTCATCAACTGCATGATGATCGACGCGTTAATGTACGGCGTGATCCCCATGGCGATGACCGAAAGCTTTTGCAGCGCGCCGCCCGAGAGGAAGCCGAGAAGATTGTAGAAGGCACCGCTCTGTAACACGTGCTGCCATGCTTGTTCGTTGACGTTGGGCAGTTGAACGTGAATCATGAAAACGAACCACGCGAACGCGAACAGCACGTAGCCGACACGTTTGCGGATATCGGGAACGAGCAGTGCCGCGCGCAGGTTATCGAACATCGGTAGCGGCTACTCCAGTACGGCGCCGGCGGCAACGAGCGCTTCGCGTGCCGTGGCCGAAAATACGATGTCGCGGAAACGCAATCCGCTGGGCAGCGTCTTGCCCGCCTTCACCGCGCCGAGCACCTTCACGCCGTCGCGAAGATCGCTCAGAATGCCGCGCGCCTTCAGCGTCTCAGGCGAGACTTCGACGGCAACATCCCAATCGGCGAGCCGATGGAGATTGACCACGGCGAAACTC
>JAJXVC010000144.1 GCA_021782295.1 bacterium
TCTCGCGCTTACGAAACCGCTCGGATCCTATATGTTTGCCGTCTTTACCGGCAAGCGCACCCTGCTCTCTCCGGTATTGGCGCCGATCGAGGGAGCGATCTATCGTTTCGGCGGCGTACGCACCGATGACGAAATGCCGTGGCAACGCTACACGTTTGCCCTGCTCGCTTTTTCGGTGGTGAGTTTTCTCTATTTGTTCGTCCTATTGCTCGTGCAAGGCCGGCTTCCACTCAATCCGCAGCATTTCCCGAATCTCTCACCGGGCTTGGCGTGGAACACCGCGATAAGCTTTCTCACCAACACCAATTGGCAATTCTATTCCGGTGAAAGTACGCTGAGCTACCTCTCGCAGATGGCGGGGCTTGCATGGCATAATTTTGTGTCGGCGGGGGTCGGCATCGCGATCGCCATTGCGATCGTGCGCGGAATCACGGCAAAAGGCATCAGCACGATCGGAAATTTCTGGGTCGATCTGACGCGCGCGTGTCTGTATATACTTCTCCCGATATCGGTGCTGCTGGCGGTGGTCTATGTGGCGCAGGGCGTTCCGCAGAACTTTCAGCCCTATCGTACGATTACCACGATCGGCGGCGTGCAGCAGCATATTACGGGCGGCCCGATGGCCTCGCAAGAAGCGATCAAAGAGCTCGGCACGAACGGGGGTGGATTCGTCAACGCCAACAGCGCCGCTCCAAACGAAAACCCGACTCCGCTCACCAACGTACTCGAAATTCTTTCGATTCTCCTCATCGGCGCGGGGCTCACCTACACCTACGGAAAGATGGCCGGCGACACGGGGCAAGGTTGGGCACTCTTTGCCGCGATGTCGATACTCTTCGTCATCGGATTTGCGGTGATGTATCACGCCGAGGCGGCGGGGAATCCGCTGTTGCACCGGCTCGGCGTGCACGGTGGGAATATGGAAGGGAAAGAGCGTCGCTTCGGTATCGCCGGCTCGGCACTCTTCGATGAAGCCTCCACGGCAACGTCTTGTGGTGCCGTCAATGCCATGCTCGATTCGTTCATGCCGATCGGCGGATTGGTCGCGATGGTGAATCTCCAACTCGGCGAACTCGTTTTCGGGGGCGTCGGCAGTGGTCTCTACGGCATGCTGGAGTTCGTCATATTAACGGTCTTCATTGCCGGCCTGATGGTCGGGCGAACTCCCGAGTTGCTCGGCAAAAAAATCGAACGACGCGAAGTTCAGCTCGCACTCTTAGCGTTTCTCGTCACTCCGCTGATGGTGCTCTTGCCGACCGCGCTCGCCGTCGTTATTCCCGCAGGAACGGCGACCTTAGGGAATCACGGGCCGCATGGGTTCTCCGAAATTCTCTATGCATTTACCTCGGCGAATGCCAACAACGGCAGCGCTTTTGCCGGGCTCGGCGATAACCGCTTCTTTACGATTGCGACCGGGATCGCGATGTTCTTCGGCCGCTTCTTTATGGCGATTCCGTTGCTGGCACTGGCGGGCTCGCTCGCGGAGAAAAAAGCGGCCGTAGCGGGCGGTGGGACGTTTTCGACGAGTTCGGCGACCTTCGTCGCCTTATTGATCGGAACGATTCTCATCGTCGGCGCGCTCACGTTTTTGCCCGCAGATGCACTTGGGCCGATCGCCGATCATTTCTCGCTCCATGCCGGGAGAACGTTCTAATGCCTCATCGCACGTCGCATGCACCGCACGCACAGGCGCGCCCGCTCTTCGAGCGCGCGATCGTCCGGCGCGCCTTACTCGAATCGCTCGCGAAGCTCGATCCGCGCATTCAGATGCGCAATCCGGTCATGTTCGTCGTGGAGATCGGTGCGCTGTTGACGAGCGCATTTTGGTTGCGCGACTTGTTCGCGCATCGCGGAAGCGTGGGATTTGATTTCGCCATCGCCGCCTGGCTCTGGTTCACGGTCCTTTTCGCAAATTTTGCCGAAGCGGTCGCTGAAGGGCGCGGCAAGGCGCAAGCGGAGCATCTGCGTCGCACGAAAAGCGATACGCTCGCTCGTCGCCGCAATCCGGACGGCACCATCGATTCGATCTCGGCGAGTCGCTTGCGCCGCGGAGATATCGTTGTGGTCGATGCGGGCGAGATCATTCCCGGCGACGGCGATATTATCGAGGGCGCCGCAACGATCGACGAATCGGCGATAACCGGAGAGTCGGCACCGGTCGTTCGCGAAGCGGGGGGAGATCGCAGCGCCGTCACCGGCGGAACGCGCGTTCTTTCTGATTCGGTCGTCGTCTGCATTGCGACGAATCCCGGCGAGAGCTTTCTCGATCGCATGATCGCGCTGGTTGAAGGTGCGCAGCGGCAAAAGACACCGAATGAAATCGCCCTCTCGATCTTACTCTCCGCGCTGACAATCGTCTTCGTCCTCGTCGTCGCGACGCTCTCGCCGTTTTTGGGCTTTGCCGGTACGCATGCAAGCATCGTCGTGCTCGTCGCACTACTGGTCTGTCTCATTCCCACAACGATCGGCGGCCTCTTGAGCGCAATCGGCATCGCCGGCATGGACCGTGTGATGCAGCGCAATGTTCTCGCCACCAGCGGTCGCGCCGTCGAAGCCTCGGGCGACGTCGATACGCTTTTGCTCGATAAGACGGGCACGATTACGTTGGGGAACCGTCAAGCCTCCGAGATTCTCGTCGCTCCCGGCTGCGATGTCGAGGCGGCGCGCCAAGCGGCGTTACTCTCATCGCTCTGCGACGAAACTCCGGAGGGGCGTTCGTTGATTACCCTCGCGCGCGGTCTGCTCGGCAGTGCGGCGAAGAGCGCGCCGGAAGGATCGGTCTTCGTGCCGTTCAGCGCATACACGCGCATGAGTGGTCTCGATTTGCCCGACGGCAGCAAAATCCGTAAGGGCGCACCCGATTCCGTCATCACATGGTGTAAGGAATTTGGTGCGGGCAAAAATCCACTCGCCGCCGACGTCGAACGCGTGGCGCGACGTGGCGAGACCCCGTTGCTGCTCGCCGTTGACGGCGAGATCGTCGCGCTCGTCGCGCTCAAAGATATTCTTAAACCAATGATGGGCGAACGCTTTGCGCGGTTACGAGCGATGGGTATTCGCACGGTGATGATTACCGGCGATAATCCTCTCACCGCAGCGGCGATCGCCAAAGAAGCCGGGGTCGACGATTTTCTTGCCGAGGCGACCCCCGAAGCAAAAATGAACCTCATCAAGCGCGAGCAATCGGCGGGCAGGCTCGTCGCGATGACGGGTGACGGCACCAACGATGCGCCGGCGCTCGCGCAAGCCGACGTCGGGGTGGCGATGAATTCCGGCACGCAGGCGGCAAAAGAGGCAGCGAATATGATCGATCTCGATTCCGACCCAACGAAGCTGATCGAGGTCGTCGAGATCGGCAAACAGCTCTTGATGACGCGCGGGGCGCTCACAACGTTCTCTATCGCTAACGACGTCGCGAAATACTTTGCAATATTGCCGGCGCTCTTTATCGCGTCGTTCCCCGCGATGAGGGCACTCAATATCATGCATCTCGCGACCCCGCAAAGCGCGATTCTTTCGGCGGTCATTTTTAATGCGTTGATCATCATCGCGCTGATTCCGTTGGCGTTACGCGGCGTGCGCTACGAACCTCGCGGTGCCGCGGTGGCTTTGCGTACGAACGTGCTGATTTACGGGCTCGGCGGCATCATCGTTCCGTTTCTCGGCATCAAGGCAATCGATCTCATCTTACAAGCGCTGCACTTGGCGGGGTAAACCGATGTTCAAACATCTTTGGACGGCCGTCCGTATGACGGCGATCTCGATCATCATCTTCGGCCTCTGCTACCCATTGGCGATATGGGGCATCGGTCGCGCGGCATTTCCGTGGCAGAGTGCGGGCTCGTTCGTGCGCGTCAACGGACATATCGTCGGTTCGGCGATCATCGGGCAATCATGGACGCAACGGCGCTACTTCCACGGGCGCCCATCGGCGGCGGGGAAAGACGGCTACGACCCCATGGCGACCGGCGGCTCGAATCTGGGCCCTGATTCAAAAGCATTGCTTGCGCGCGAGAGCGCAACGATCGCGCGGCTGCACCGCGCGAACCCCAACGCCGGGGAACCGCCGATCGATTTGGTAACCGAAAGTGGAAGCGGAATCGATCCCGACATCGCTCCCGCCGACGCTCGCTATCAAGCGCCGCGCGTTGCGGCGGCGCGAAAACTGCCGTTACGGCGGGTGCTTGCGCTGATCGCGCGGGAGACGCAACCGCGCGAGTTTGGAATATTCGGCGAGCCGCGCGTCAACGTTCTCGCGCTCAACCTCGCTCTCGACCGGCTTAGCGGCGCGTTAGGACGATGAGTTCGCGCGCGCCGACATCGAGGATGCGGCGTGCGAATGCATTGCGTTGCGGCCAGCGCGGCTTGCGTAGTGTGGCGGCGACGGCGACGACGGTTTCGGGAACGAGGCGAGCGAGTTGGATGATGCGTCGCGGAGCGGCAGCGGTCGTCTCTTGCTGCCAGCGCGCACCCTGCCGTCGCGCTTCGTGTTGTAGGGCGGCGATCAACTCCGGATCGGCTGCATCCCGCGGTTCGAGAATCATCGCGACCGAAAATTCGACCCCCAAGCGCGCGGCAACTTGGCTGCAGCGGCGAATCAGTGCTTGATCTTCGCGGCGCGGCCCGACGCAGAGGAGCAGCCGTTCGAACGGAACGCGATGGCGTTCGCGACTCCGCGCGCGCGCCGCTTCGCGGAGCGCGATCTCGCGTAATGCCGTCAGATTGTCGACGCAAAAAAAGCCCGAGAGCGCGCGTTCGACCCGTTCGGCAGGGTAGATCTTTCCGTCACGCATGCGCTCGCGCAGCGTATGCGGCGAGACATCGATAAGAATCACCTCATCGGCGAGCGAGAGCATGCCGTCGGGTATCGTTTCGCGGACGCGTGTCTTCGTGAGGCGAAACATCGTGTCGTTGAGCCCTTCGAGATGCTGGACATTCAACGTCGTAACGACGTCGATCCCCGAGCGCAAAATCGCAAGCACGTCTTCGTAACGCTTATGCGCGGCGAGGCTCGGCGCATTGGTGTGCGCGAGTTCGTCGACGAGCGCGACTTGGGGGTGGCGAGCGATCGTTGCGTCGCGGTCGAGCTCTTCGTAACGAATAC
>JAJXVC010000145.1 GCA_021782295.1 bacterium
AAGCAATGATTTCACGGAGGCTGCATTCGGCACTGCGGGGCCGCCGTCCGTCCAAAGCGAAGCTCGAATTCACGATGACGGAGCGGCAATCGACGACGACGCTTGAAATCAAGGTGAAGCCCGGGGCCAAGCTGCCGGGCGTTCGTCGTGAAGGAGAGCAGATCGTTGTGGCGGTCGCCGCGCGGGCGATCGAAGGCGCAGCAAACGAGGCCGTTATTGCGACGCTTGCGAAAGCGCTGAAAATCGCGCCTTCGCGCATCACGATTCTGCGCGGTCATCGTGGGCGCCTCAAACTCCTCGGCGTCGCAGGGCTCTCCTCGGACGAGTTACGCGCGCATTTGGAGCGGCTCGCAGTCGCCTAGGGCGATTCGTTCAAATATCGTAACGGGTCGACGTTCACTAAGTTGGGGTTCAAGCGCACGAACTGCCGCAGCAGGAACTCGTGCCCCTGCCCCATGAGGACGACCACGCGATCTCCTGGCCGAATGACGCTGAGAATATTCGAGAAGATAAAGCAATTGCGCGTATACCATTGCGCGACATACATGCTGCCCGCCCCATCGGCGTTCCGTCCAAGGCCATCGAAAATGCTGTACCAGGAGGCGTTGGCGCGGATCTCCGCATCGGTATTGAGGAAACGTAATTCGTCGAGATAGGTACCGTGCAGTTGTAAGTAGGCATCGTGCGCGATCATGGCTTGCGATGGGGGATCGCTCACGCCTCTGAAGTGCGTCTTTAAAAAGGCGTCGATATGCTTTCCGCTCGGCGAAGCGTCGTCGTAGATCGATGGCCCCCAGGTGTCGACCGGATAGATCGATCGGTCGCCGGAGCGCTTCGCCAGCTTGAATCCGTATTGATAGGCTTCATCTGCGGGAAGCGTAAATCGCCCGGCGATGAATTGCCGATACTCGCGTTGATATTTCGGATTCCCGAACGGCTCTTCGATCAACACCTTCGTGGGGTGAAAGCGCGCGAGTCGATCGACGACGGCCGCAATCTGTGCTTGGCGTGTGGCCGAGAGCGGGCTATCCACGTAAATGCTATTGTGAATGTCGTGCCGGGCAACAAAATGCGTGATGCCGACGACCATCACTCGGGCTTTCGGCGGCTGCGCGGCACGCAGAGCCGTGGAGGGCAACAAAAATGCGATCGCGACGATCAAAAAACGGAGTAATTTCATTGTACCTCATTGGAGAGAGAGCGTTGAAAGAAGGGACGCCGCTTATGGCGATGCTCGCTTCGGAGCAGCGCGTAGGGTTGCAACGAAGTAGGACGCGCCCGCGATGAGAAAGGTCAGCGCAATCTCCGTCCAGTTCGTGAGCTTTGCCGGATCGGCGACGATGATCGGCACCCATACCAGGAGACCGAAGAGTGCGAGCATCAACGCCATCAGTTGCATCGCCTCACGCGCCAGGCGATCGATCAGCATCGCGATGCCGGCGAGTGCGAAGGCGAGGGTCGTCAGGTTTGTCCAGAAAATGCCCCCGAGCGGAATCCAGCTTGGGACGAGGCTCGCGGTGAAGTGGAGGAAGGCGACTTGCGCCCAAGCGAACGCAACCGCACAGATCGCGAGCGTGATGCGCGCGATGCGCTCGAAAAGCGAGAAGCGCGAGCGATCGTGAACGGTCGCTGCAGCGATCGCAAAGGCGCCGCAGCAGACCGAGAGCTGTTCGAAGATATCGACGTACGAACCCGGATTCGTCGGTGCGCTGACGATGTCGCTGATGCATGCGATGGTAAAGTATCCGAAAACGGCGGCGAGAACGATCGACGCGAGGCGCGTCGTTATTGGAACGAGGAACGCGAAGCCCCCGAGGACGAGCGCGAGGGTGATCGCCCAGCCGGCGATCGGCGTCAGTACCGGGCCAAGAAGTTGCGCGCGCTGCCAGGTCTCCGATTCGCGCACGAAGCACGAGACGGCGCCGAAGACGACGGCGGAGAGACCGAAAACGAACCGAGGGATTGATTGCACCGCCGAATCCTCCACGAGAGCGATCGATCGCGGATGAGGTGCCGCATGGCGGCGCGCGATCCCTCTAGGGGCGCTCCGGGTAGTGCAATGGATGCAGCGGTGGCGGAGACTAGCAGGGTTCGTACGGGCGCAAGGAACAGGTTCTGCTTTCTACGGCTTCGTTAAACCCGGAGGCTCTTCATGAACGTCGTGTCGATGACATGCTAGCGAGCATACGACGAGTTATTCTCGCCTATGCATGTGTCCTAGGTTTGGCCGGTTGCGCCGGAATAGGGGCATGGCAAGAGCGACTGTATGCAAAATCGCAGAGTTACCAGATTACCGCGGCGATTCGAAGTTTTTTGAGCAAGAGCCCGATCAGGTATTATTTCAGTGTAGGCCCGATTCCGCCTATTCTCGTGAGAAGCAATTCGGCCCTGATTCGAAATGGAATCGTTACCGTCGTTCGCTTGTCGAAACAAGATATCGTTCCGTGGTATAGCGACAGGTTCATAATGCGCTTGACTCCTAAGGGAAGAGCACTCGCGCGAAAAGACCATTGGAGATTTAAAGGTTCGGGTCCTCGCGGTCAATTTTTCACGCTGCGGGTAGGTACAATGCGATTTGAGAGACGTATTTCCGTTGCTCCGCTATTAGCAAACGTGCCATGGTGGTCAAATGCGACAGACCCGCGGCACTGTTTTCGCGTGCGATATTCGGCGCGGTTTGTCCTTACGAAAACAGGATACGACTTCGAACGCGTCAACGACGGTAGCGGCGGAGCGAGTTTTGGTGGTAACGAGTTTATTTTCATAAAACCGATGTCGGACTCCGTTGCCGCTGAGCCTCGGTTTTTCGACGCCGGGAGGTCGATTGTCCAAACTGTTGTGCTTTGCCATAGTGCGAAACAAGGCTGGCATGTGGTGTTCCCGCTCCAAGGAGTCTGGTAAGGCGATATCGGCTAGGCTGAGGAACGTTTACCTCGGTTCGGACTTCTGTATCGTGAAGAATTCCGCGAGCGCGTCGTCGAGCGCGGCGCGCGGAAGCAGGCCGATCAGCTCGCTTGCTCCCAACGCGATGCCGCGCTTCGCCGCTGCCGCTGCGGCGGCGCGCCGTAAGCGCAGCGGTGAGGTCGCGCGATACTGCGTGATATTAAAGGAAAGTTGTACGCGCCCGTTTGCGAGGCGAAAGGCGAGCGCGCGAATACCAGGGAGGCCGCCGCCGCGTTCGCGCAGCTCGGCGGCGATCGCTTTTCCGGCGGCAAGATCCTCGCTCTCGAGTTCGATATTCCACGCGACGAGCATCTCGCGTGCGCCAACGGCGACCGCTCCGGCGCTTGGGTGCGCGGCAATATCGCCGATGTCGGGACGGTCCTCGCGGGCGAAGCGCGCATGCAACCCTTCGAAGCCGTCGCGCCGCGCATTAGCGAGCAGACGGCGTTCCGGAAGCAACGCCGCTTCACCGTAGAGAAAACTCGGAATTCCTTCGCGCTCCCAGATCGCTTGCGCCGCAGCGCGCGCCAAGGCGACCGCTTCGGCCATCGGTGCATCGCCGAGCGGAACGAACGGTAGCACGTCGAGTGCGCCGATCCGCGGATGGAGTCCGCTGTGCGTGCGCAGATCGATCCGCTCGCGTGCGACGCGGGCGAGTGCGACCGCTGCTTCGATGAGCTTCGCCCCTTCGCCGACGATCGTGATCACGCTGCGGTGATGCGCGGCATCGGAGCTGCGATCGAGGACGCGCGCTCCGGTTGCTTCGACGGCCTCCGCTGCACGGCGAATCGTCTCGTCGTTTCGCCCCTCGGAGAGATTGGGAACGAGTTCGAAGAGATGCATCGCGCTACCCGAGCACCTCGGCGATCGCGCTGCCGATATCTTGAAAACGCTCGGCGCTGATATGCGTCCCGTATCCCAAGCGCTTTGCCTCGGCGGCGCGGCGGGCGGCGGCACTCACCGCGCGAATCTCGCCGGAGAGTCCGAGTTCGCCGTAGGCAACGATCTCCGATGCGATCGGACGATCGCGGAGCGACGAGGCAATCGCCAGTGCGATGCCGAGATCCGCTGCCGGTTCGCTGACGCGCAAGCCGCCGGCGACCGATGCATAGACGTCGTGCGAACCCAGCAGCATGCCGAGCCGCCGCTCGAGAACTGCGATGATCATCGCCAGGCGCGCCGGGTCGAGATTATTTGCGAGTCGCCGCGGCGTTCCAAAACTCGTCTCGCCGACGAGCGCCTGCACCTCGACGAGCACCGGGCGGGAGCCGAGAATCGATGCGACGACGCAACTACCGCTCGGGCGAGCGCCGCGCCCGGCGAGAAAGATCTCCGAGGGGTTGGCAACGTCGTGGAGACCGTCGTCATGCATGGAGAAGACGCAGATTTCGTCGATCGATCCGAAGCGATTTTTATAGGCGCGGAGGATGCGATACTCGCCCTGTAGGTCGCCTTCGAAGTAGAGCACGGTATCGACGAGATGTTCGAGCAGGCGCGGACCGGCGATGCTTCCATCTTTCGTCACGTGTCCGACGATAAAGGTCGCGCAACCCGTTCGTTTCGAGAACTCGACGAGCGCCTGCGTGCAGTCGCGGACCTGTCCGACGCTCCCGGCGTAGCTCTCGCTTTCAGGCAAGCGCACCGTTTGGATCGAATCGACGATCGTTGCGCGCGGAGCGATCCGCTCGGCCGCATCGAGCACCGCATGGAGGTCGGTCTCGGGGAAAAGCAAGATCGGTGCGTCGATCTTCAAACGTGCAGCGCGCAATTTTACTTGTGCCGCCGACTCTTCGCCGCAGACATAGAGGACCGGGCCGCCCCGTTGAAGGCGCGCGGCGATCTGGAGAAGGAGCGTCGACTTGCCGGCGCCGGGTGGCCCGCCGACGAGAGTGACGCTTCCGGGCACGATGCCGCCGCCGAGAGCGATATCGAACTCCGGCAATCCGGTCGTAATGCGAACGTGCTGCGCGCTCTCGACTTCGTGGAGCGGTATCGGCATCGTCGCCGATCCTCGCACATGGCGTAATGGGCGCGACGCTTCGCGCGGGCGCTCTTCGAGGGTGTTCCAAGCGGAGCATTGCGGACAACGCCCGAGCCAACGCGTCGATTCAAATCCGCAGGCGCTGCAAAAATAGACCGCTCGCGTTTTCGCCATCGTCG
>JAJXVC010000146.1 GCA_021782295.1 bacterium
TATTCCGGAACCATTACTTACCGTTGTTGCTGAGACAGGGTGCGTCTGGTGGACGAGAAACGCAAAATCGAGACCTTTCGAATCTTGAGCGACGTAAACAATTGTCGCGTGGCGGGCGAGGCGCCGAGTCGTGAAATTATAGCGCAATAGGATTCGTGCGGCGCCCTTCCAACTGGCGTCTATCTTGCCGTTCATGGACGGTTCTTTGGACAGCACGGGAACCTTCGTATGAGGAAGCGTTAATGCAGACGCTCGTGACGAAGTAAACGCGACACAGAAAAAGAAAAGCGTACAAATAAATAGCCGATCACGCATGCAAGCTCCGTTCGTTTTGATTGTCACGTTCCCTTTTCGGCTCCCGCATAGAAGATCCACTTGAAAAAGACCGCCGGTGTGGTGGTGAGCGCATTGGGATCGCCGTAGACGAGATAAAACTCGTTGTGCCCGTGGAGGTAGTGGAACGCTGCGCTCAGATTATCGGCGAAGATCGGCGTGAAGGTCGGCGCGAAATAGGATGTTGGAAGGCTCGTACCGTTGATGCGGCGCGCCCCGAGCGAGAACGAGGCATCGCGCGAGAACTGCCAATTCACGCTCCCCGAATTGAGCCACTGCTTGAACGAAGGTTCCGTCGTCCGATACGAAGCGTAAGCGTTTTCATTGAGATTGAGCGAAAAGCTGATGTTTCGGCGTATCGGCATGGTATCGAAGAACTGGATGCTCGTCGCATGGCCGTGATAATACGGCCCCTCACCGTACACCAGCCCCTTGCCGTAGTTTGAGTTGAGATTGTAGCCGACGAATGCTCCGTTGCCGACATTAAACGGCAGATACTCGCCATCGGATGCCAGCACGAACGCACTTTGCTGAAAAATATGTACAGTCCAGAGATTCCGGAAATCAAAATTGATTTGATCACCGGCGGAACTCTGTGCTGGCTGCGAAGCATGATTCCAGAAGCGAGCATCGTTGAACATAACGGATAGGTCCAACAATTTTGATGTTGGAGAAAAATGAAAAGTCTGTTGGAAGAACGACAAATAGCCGCCGATATCGTTTTGCTGTTCGTATCCGTCGACCGGATTAAACTGCGCTCCGATGAATTGATGCGCAAGCACGAAAACGGTATTCGCTTTTTTTATCCCAGCCCCGACTTCGCCGTAGTGGGCTTGGCTCGGGTCGGTAACGAGCGTGCCGTTCTCTCGTGCGTAGTTTCCATACGCAAACCAATGGCCGTGCGTGCTGAAATAACCGCCGTTCAGCGAACTGGTATTGTCGATAATGTTCGGCATATTGACCGTCACGCGCTGCAGATCGACCTGCTCGACGCCGCTTTTGGAGGTACGCGCATAGTTCATAGCGTCGGCAAGATCGGTTCGTTGTGTTCCGACCGCGTCGAAGCCTGCAAACGTCAGCGGCCCCTGCGTTCCTTCGACGCCGTACCCCTGTCGAAACGTAGGTATGGCGGGGGTATAGAGCGTTTGCGGGCAGTTCTGGCAGCCGAGCGTGGCATTAAAAGCATTGCCGATCTGCGTGAAAAACGGTCGCACCTCTTGAAATTGTCGCGGAAAAGCCGTCGGTGAGATCGTCTGCTGATCGGTTTCGACATTCGAATAGTCGGGGTGGAATGAGCCGACGAATGATGCCGTCGGCGTAATCGGTAACGCCATGTCCAAGCCCATTTGCGAGGTTGACCCACCGGCGGCACCGGAGCGCCCGACCCCGAGCACATAGGGCTGAAAACGCGGCGCAGGGCGACTCGACCCTTTGCCCTTGATACCGGTCGGATCTACACCATCGAGCGTACCCGCGTAGAGCGTATCGAATGGACTCGTTGCATTTCGATCGTAACTCCACAGATCGCTGACGTTATCGTGTACCGTAAATCTTTGGAATTGCGCCTTCCACGTATGCGAGCCGCCGGAGCGAAGAATCGAAAATGGGACATGCATCGTGATGACGTAGCCGGTCGTTGTGACACGCCCTGCCGCCTTCCAGTGAGGCGCATAGGCGCTGTTCTCCGACGACGTTTGAAAACGTGCTCCACGTGCGTTGGCGATAAATTGATACGAGAAGCCCTGCAGGCCTTGCGGATTGAGCGAAACCTGAACATTGTCATCCCCGAAAACTCCAGGGCCGTTGCTGAGCGTCGACGCGATGACCGGCGAATGCTGGGTGACGACGAACGCGATATCGAGTCCACGAGGATCCTGCCCTACAAAGACGACCGCAGGATGCGCGGCTTTCCGCTGGTTGGTGAAATCATAACGAAGCCGGGCGCGCGACGCCCCATGCCACGATGCGTCGATTCGTCCGGCAATCGCCGGCTCGCGAGCGAGCATCGGTACGTGAAGGCGGGGTAATGCGGCAGCCCGAGCGCCGGCGATGTTTGCAACGAGTACCAGGCTCGCTGTAGCGGCGGTCGCGATCGCTTTCGAGATGAACACGCCAACTATACAGAACGGGAATCGACGAGGTTTCGGGCTTCCTGACCGATTTCGATCATTTTCTCATCAAAAAACCGAACCGCGTTCGATCACCCGCCGGCGAGTTTCGCGTTTTTCTCTCGTGCAACAAACCAAGCGACGATACGTTCGCGGTGGTCTCCTTGAATTTCGATCGCGCCGTTTTTCGTTGTTCCGCCGCTCCCGCAGAGCGTTTTGAGAGCCTTCGCGGTTCCTACCAGCTCCGATTCGGGGAGCCCGTAAATGACGCTGACGCTGCTCGCCCGCCGCCGCTCGCGCGCCACACGAATAACGCCGTCCTCGGGAAGAGCGGTTTTCTTGGGCTTCGCGTTGCTCGGGCGCTTCGTTGCTGGAGGGTCGATCGCTCCGCCGTCGCTCGAATAGACCAGCCGCCGGTTTTCCTCGCTCACGGGGCGAGTGCTTCAAAGAAGCCCTCACTCGCTCCCGCTTTTCTTCGGCGTGCGCCCACTCCCGGGGGAGTTTTCAAGGCCCTACGTTCACGAACGTACAAATCGTCGTTCTGCCATGAAACGAATATGCGTCTTCTGTGGATCGCGCCCCGGACGCGGCGACGGCTTTCTTGCTCTCGCTCGCAACGTCGGAATGGAGCTCGCTCAGCGCGGCATCGGCATCGTGTACGGTGGCGGACGCGTTGGGCTCATGGGTGCGCTCGCCGACGCGGCCCTTGAGGCCGGTGGTGAGGTTATCGGCATCATACCCCATGCGCTCGAACGCGCGGAGGTCGCTCACCAAAACCTCACGGCATTACATGTCGTGATTTCGATGCACGAGCGCAAGGCGATGATGGGAAATCTGAGCGATGCCTTCCTCGCACTTCCCGGCGGCTTCGGTACGATGGACGAGTTATTTGAAGCATTAACATGGCAGCAACTCGGCTATCACGAAAAGCCGATCGCCCTGCTCGATAGCGAAGACTTTTTTTCTCCGTTGATGGCTCTTCTCCAACGCATGCTCGATGACGATCTTCTGACGATTGAAAGTTATAACCGCGTTCGGCTGGCTCGATCCCTCGCCGACGTTCTTTCGGATCCGGCGATGGTCGCGGCGATTACGCCGACGCGCGATGTCGGGCGATGATCTCAGCGTAACGGGCGCTTGCGTCGGTTGGTACTCGTTTGAGAGTTGGATCGTTATCGAGATCGATGTGGTAAAGCCCAAAGTCGCTGTTGTCGTCGAAGGGTAGCCCCCACTCGCGATTCGAGGTAATGCTCCAGCAGAGGTACGCCTCAACCGGTACGCCTGCCTCAATCGCGCGGTCAACCTCCGCGACGTGCGCTTCCAAATAGGCCGCGCGCGAAAAGCCGTCGGCGCTGGTGACGCAACCGTTCTCTATGACGATGATCGGCTTATCGGGAAACTGTTCGTGCGCCTGACGTAAAATACGTTCGAGTTCGCCGGGCCATACGGGCGCCTGCGCGTAACGGCATTCCGCCGCTGCGCCGAGCCGCTGCAACTCGCCGGGCCATATCGACGGAACGCCCCAATAGTAATCGAGGCCGACGAAATCAAGCGCGCCAACGCATTCACGCGGACAGAGAAACTCCGGTAGTTTTCCCAGCATTGCGAGATTCCACCAGTTCGTTCCGATGAGCGTACCGAACATTGCGAGCGTCCGACGCCATTTATCAAAAATTTGCAGCCACGACCGCGTTGCGGTGATTCGCTCGGTTTGCCGAAGAGGAACCAGTTCGATCTGCGGGTTTTCGCTCTGAAGCACCTCGCTTGCAATTGCGCGCGCGAGATCGACTTCGAGGCCGCGGTACCCCCCGCGCCCATCGGCTTCGCAGAGCCCGGGTACGCCGGGATGAATGCCGATGCGCATGCGCCCACGCTTGCGTATCTGCACGACCGAAGCGCCTATTTCACGCTCCGGGTCGGGCGGTGCGAGAACCGACGGTCGTCCGACGCGATGCAGCGTTGCGCGCCCGTGCCCGTGCGGTATCGCCGTGTTGCGCGCGCGCATTTTTTCAATTGCACGGTCGATCGCGTCGAGCAGCGCATGATGCCCCGGGGGGACGGCAACGGCGTAGTGCCGCGTATATCCGTGTAATCTCGTAAGCGTTCGCCCTTCCGTTGCATATGGCGCGATCAACGCTTCGTCGCTATAGAGAAATTCGATCGTGCCCGACCCGAGCGCCGCCACGGCGGCGGCGATGTCCGGAAAATACAATACCGTGGCGTCGGGGAAGCGCGCGCCGACGCTCTCCGACGCCTCCGAACTCTGCACCACTCCAATGGTTGCCTTCCATCCGGCACGCAATGCGGGCATCGTTCGCCCCTCCGCGTGCAGCACCGCGGCGTGGGTCAAGAAGTAGGACTCGGAGAACAGCACCTGCTCCATCCGAGCGTGCGTGATCGCGATCTGTGCGACCGAACAATCGACTCGGCCGTTTTCAACGATTCCGATCTGCGCGATCCGCGAAGCATGTTTCCGCAGCTGTTCGGGAGATTTTGCGTGCGTTGCGGTGCGATCGACGATTTTTTGTATCCAGCGCGGGAGTCCGAGCACTAAGGGATTTGCGCCGACCTTCGCAGCGGGGACGATTGCGCGAATCGCAGCGCGCGAACGAGCATGGGCGAGTAAAAGGTTGGGGATGAGGCGCAGAACTG
>JAJXVC010000007.1 GCA_021782295.1 bacterium
CCTTTGTCCACGACCCTGCCGAGAACCCAAAGAACGCTCGGCATTCGCGGTAGGATTTCCCAGAGTCATAATGCTTTTGGACGGCCGCCCAGTCATATCGTTTTTTCGCCATAGCATCATTATACACGAACAAACGTTCGATATTGTTGCCGGTGTGTTGCGTGGCGGTCGCCGTGACCGAGATCTGCCCCGGGGATGAACCGAGCACCCGAACCGCCAAACAGTGACAGCGATGCAAGCAATCGTTCTCGTCGGCGGCGAAGGCACGCGGCTGCGCCCGCTTACCTACGGAACCCCGAAACCGATGGTCCCGATCCTCGGCGTGCCCTTCCTCGCGCGCACGGTCGAGCGCCTCTATAACGTCGGCATCCGGGAGGTGATCTTCCCGGCGGGCTACCTCCCGCAGCCGATTCTTGATTACTTCGGCGACGGCTCGCGCTTCGATATGCACTTCACCTACGTGATCGAAGAGAGCCCGCTCGGAACCGCCGGCGCGCTCAAGAACGTCGAGCGATATATTACCGGGCCATTCTTCGTCCTCAACGGCGATATCCTCACCAGCCTCGATCTGCGCGCGATGCTCGCCGCGCACCGGGCGCACGGCGGCATCGGTACGCTGCACCTCATTCACGTCGCCGATCCCTCGGCGTTCGGCTGCGTCGCACACGATGCTGCGGGGCGCATCGAGGCATTCGTCGAGAAACCGGCGCCGGGAAGCGCGCCGACCGACGAAATCAACGCCGGCACCTACCTGCTCGAGCCCGAGGTCCTCGCTGCGATTCCCGCCGGACGCCCGGTTTCAATCGAGCGCGAGACCTTCCCGGCCCTGATCGCGGGGGCGCGGCCGCTCTATGCCTATACGACCTCGGACTACTGGCTCGACCTCGGGCGCCCCGAGGCCTATCTCGCCGCCCACCGCGACATTCTCGCCGGGACGATGCCGCTGGTGCTGGAGCCCGGCATAACAGGGGCGGGCTCGGCGGCGCTGCGCGGCCACCCCGGAGTCGCCCAGCCGGTCCATGCCGACGAAGGAGTCGTCGTTGCTGCGACCGCTCGGATCGGTCCGAATGTCGTCCTCGGCGCCGGCACTCGTATCGGCGAGCGAGCGGTCGTTCGCGACTCCGTGCTCTGGGATGGTGTTATGGTCGGTGATGACGTACGCATCGATGAATCGATTGTCGCGAGCCGTGCACGGATCGGCGCTCGGGCAACCGTTGGGAGCGGGAGCGTGATCGGGCACGATGTCGTGGTCGATCCGGGGCGCATCCTCGAACCGGGAGCGCGCGTCGGCGCGCAAACGGCGATGCGGTAGTACGGTGCCGAGCGTTCTGTTCCTCAGTTCGTTTCCACCACGCGAGTGCGGAATCGCAACCTTTACCTCCGATCTCGTGAGTGCGATCGATCGTGAAGAGGGAACCAAGAGCGACGTCATTGCGGTCAACGAACCCGGCGGAGATCTCCGTCGATATCCTGGGCGCGTCTATGCGCGTTTTGACGAGCGCGATCGCCAAGCATACTCCGAGATCGCCGCTCGCATCGACGCTCACCCGGCGACGATTCTGAACATCCAACACGAGTACGGACTTTTCGGCGGCGAACGCGGCGAATGGCTCGTCGATTTAGTGCGTCAGGTCGCCAAACCGACGGTTATTACGATGCATACGGTGCTTCCCGAACCCGACCCGGTAATGTTGCGCGTTGCGCGCTCGCTCTGCGATTTCGCGAGCGCGGTTGTCTCGCTCTCGCATACGGGGCGCGATCTACTCGAACACGTCTACGGCGTCAATCCGGTGAAGATTCACGTGATTCCGCACGGCGTTCCCGACGTTCCGTTTCGCGAAACCGCCGCGGCAAAAGCGAGTTTCGGCATCGGCCAGCGCACCGTCATTTCGACGTTCGGGCTGATCAATCGCGGGAAAGGGCTCGAATATGCAATCGACGCTATGGCGACGGTGGTGCGCCGCCATCCCGAGGCGCTCTATCTGATTCTCGGGGAGACGCATCCGGTGGTGCGTCGTCAAGAAGGCGAATCGTATCGTGAGTCCTTACAGGATCTCGTTGCGGCGAAAGGCTTGCGCAATAACGTTCATTTAATCGACAAGTATCTGAGTATGTCTGAACTGCTTGCGTACCTGGAGGCGACCGACATCTACCTCACCCCCTATCTCAATCTCACGCAGATCGTCTCGGGGACGCTGGCATACGCATCGGGCTGCGGCAAAGCGATCGTCTCGACGCCCTATCTCTACGCCAAAGAATTGCTCGCCTTCGGGCGCGGTCGACTCGCCGAGGTGCGCGATGCCGCCTCGATTGCCACGCAGCTCACCGCATTACTCGACGATCCAAGTTTGCGACGCGCGACCGAACGGCGTACGTACCGATATTCGCGTTCCATGACCTGGCACGCCGTCGCCACCGCTTACGAACGCCTTTTCCGCGAACTCACCGAACCTCGCCCGGTAGCGCTGGCGCATACCGCGTAGGCGCATGTTTCCTTCGCTGACCCACCTCGCATCGCTTACCGACGATGTCGGCACCATCCAGCACGCGTTCGGAACGCTTCCCAATCGAGCAACCGGTTATTGCACCGACGATGTTGCTCGTTCGTTGATCGTCGCGATTCAGCATCGATTGCTCGATCCTTCGAACGCCGAAGCCGAGCGCATCGCGCATACCTCGCTCGCCTTTTTGTTGCACGCGCAACTTCCCGATGGGCGTTTTCACAACTTTATGAGCTACGGCCGCGAGTGGCTCGACGAAGTCGGCACCGAAGATAGTTGCGGACGCGCGTTGTGGGCGTTGGGGTACGCGAGCAAGCACGCTCACCATGCCGATTGGCGTACGCGCAGCGCCTCGGCCTTTGCGCGTGGGCTTGTAAGGATCGGTGGGTTTACCTATCTGCGTCCCCGCGTCTATGCGGCGCTTGGTCTGGCTGCGTCGGGGGAGCCCGGCGAGGTTGCCGCGGCGCTGCTGGCCCATTTTCGCGACGCGTTTGCCGCCAATTCAGCGGGCGAGTGGCACTGGTACGAAAGTCGCATGACCTACGATAATGCGCGTTTGCCGCAGGCGCAGCTCTTGCTTGCCGAGCTCCTCGGCGATGCCGCCGCCCGCAAGGAAGCGCTCTCGGCATTGGCCTTCTTTCGCGCGCAAAACTTCGAGGGCGAGCTGTTTTCGCCGGTCGGGAACCAAGGCTGGCTGCTTCGCGGCGGCTCCAAAGCGCGATTCGACCAACAACCGCTCGAAGCGGCGGCGGCGGTCGATGCATTCTTGGCTGCCGAACGGGCCGGTCTCCCGGGCGCGCGGGCCGATGCGGAGCGCGCCATGCAGTGGTTTTTCGGCCGAAATGTGCTTGGCACTCCGCTCGTCGACGAGCGCGGAGGTTGCTCCGACGGCGTCAATGCCGACGGGATCAATAGCAATCGCGGTGCCGAATCGACGTTGGCGTACCTGATGGCAACGCAAGCCTGGGAATTATCGTAAAAGTCACTCGGCGCCGAGGCTTTCTGCTCGCGGGCGTCGAATCCAGAACAATGCTCCAACAACGTGATGCTCTCAACGCCGTGCAAACGGCGGCTGTATCGCACGGGGACGGCCCGTGTTTGATTTTCGCCGGCGCAGGGAGCGGCAAAACCCGCGTTCTAACGCACCGAATCGCCTATCTGCTCGAAGAGCACGGTGTGGCGCCGGATTCTATTTTAGCGGTCACTTTCACCAATAAAGCCGCCGGCGAGATGAAAGCTCGCCTCGAGCGCATGATCGGTGCGACCGCGCGAGAGCTTTGGGTCGGCACGTTTCATGCCATGTGCGTCCGCATTTTGCGTCGCGACGGCTCGAAGATCGGCATCGAGAGCAACTTCGCCATCGTCGACGACGGCGACCAGCGTTCGCTCGTCAAAGAAATTCTCGATGAACTCGATTATGACGAACGCCAGCTCAGCCCCGGGCTCTGCTTGAGCGAAATTTCGAAGGCGAAGAACGCGCTGATTTGGCCGGATGCGTTTGCTAAGAAGCAAAATAATTCGCTCGGCGAGCGCCTCGCCAACGTCTATAGCGAATACGATCGCAAGCTTCGCGAAGCGAACTCGCTTGATTTCGACGATCTCATCGTTCGGGCAATCGATCTCTTGCAACGCGATGCAAAAACGCTGGCGAAGTATCGCGCGCGGTTTTCGTATATCTTGGTTGACGAGTATCAAGACGTCAACATGGCGCAGTACACGCTCGTGTCAATGCTCGCCGGAGAGCATCGCAATATCACCGTGGTCGGCGACGACGACCAGTCGATCTATTCGTGGCGCGGCAGCGACCATCGCATGATCCTGCGTTTCGAGGAAGATTTCCCCGGCGCGAAAGTTTTCAAACTCGAAGAAAATTATCGCAGTACGCAGCAGATCCTCGAAGCCGCCAATGCGCTGGTCGCAAACAATAAGACGCGCGCAAAGAAAAAGCTATTCACCAAGCGCGCCGAGGGCGAGCCGGTTGTGGCATATCGCGCGCCGACCGAGCGCGACGAGGGTCGATTCGTCGTTGAAAAAGTGAAGGAGTTAGTGCGCGACGGGCTCGCCTATCGCGACTTCCTCGTGCTTTACCGCACCAACGCGCAATCGCGAATCTTCGAAGAAGCCTTTATCGCTGAGGGAATTCCCTATCGCGTTGTCGGCGGCGTCGGTTTCTATGCGCGTTCGGAAATTAAAGATGCCGTTGCCTATCTACGCTATCTCGCGAATCCGCGCGATTCAATTGCGTTCAAGCGCATCATCAACGTGCCGCGTCGCGGCATCGGCTCGCAGACCTTAGGTGCGCTCGTTACCGAAGCTGCCAGGGCGAAAGTCGCCGTCGGCGAGGGGCTCTTCGACGCGGCGCTGCTCAAGCGCGCGGTGCCGAAGAAGCTCAAAGAGATGGAGCGCTTTGCCGATCTCATGCGCTCGCTTATCGAAAAACAGCGAACGCTCGGCATCGCCGATCTTTTACTCGCGGTTCTCGAAGATTCCGGGTATGCGCGCGAGTTGCAGAGCGAAGAGACCAATGATGCACGGGCGCGACTCGATAATCTGCGCGAACTCGTGGGAGTCGCGCGCGAATATGAGGAGCGCGAAGAAGAGCCGTCGCTCGATGGTTTCCTCGCAAATATCGCGCTCATCAGCGATCTCGATGCGCTCGATCCGGAGGCTTCGTACGTCACGTTGATGACGCTGCACGGTGCGAAAGGGCTGGAGTTTCCGGTCGTTTTTCTTACCGGTCTTGAAGAAGGGGTCTTTCCGCACACGCGAGCGCTGAGCGATACCGGCGAACTCGAAGAAGAACGGCGCCTCGCCTACGTCGGCGTTACCCGCGCGATGGATCGCCTCTATCTCACCCACGCGCAGCGGCGCATGATCTACGGCAACACCTATTCCTATCCGAAATCGCGCTTTCTCGAAGAAATTCCCAATCTCGATGCGATCGATGGTGAAGGCGCGGTTGCGCCGCGTCCGGCGGGGGGACGCTGGCGTGAGGTTGCCATTCACGAGACCGCAGGCGCCGGTCTGGAACTCAATCTTGGGCCCGGCGACAAAGTGCGTCATCCCAAGTGGGGCGAGGGAACGATTCGCGACCTCGTCGGCGCGGGCGGCGACGGCTTGGTCACCATCGATTTTCCGAACGTCGGCGAAAAGATGCTGATGCTCAAGTACGCTCCGCTCGAACGTGTCTGAGGGAAGCGCGCCGCTGCGCGTCGGCATCGCGGGCATTGCCGGGCGGCTCGGGAGGGTCGCCGCCGAAGCCGTTCGCGAAGCGGAGGGACTCGAACTCGCCGGAGGAGTGGTGAGCGAACGGACCGAGCTCGATGAGGCCGGCTACGTTCGCTCGCTCGACGATCTCCTCAAACGCGGTGAGATCGACGTTCTGCTCGACGTTGCAACGCATCCGGGGAGCGAGCGGTGGACGCGCGATGCCGTCGGACGCGGTATTCCGATCGTCAGCGGCAGTAGTGGTTGGGATGAACGCACCCTCGACGAAATCGGGGAGCTCGCCAAGAAAGTTCGCGTTCCGGCGCTCTTCGTTCCGAATTTCGCAATCGGCGCGGTGGTGATGATTCGCGTTGCGGCGGAAATCGCGCGCACTTTTCCGCGGGCCGAGATTATCGAGATGCATCACGATGCGAAGCGCGATGCACCCTCGGGCACGGCGAAGGTGACCGCCAAAAAAATGGAGGCGGCGGGGGCCGAGCACGTCGCCATTCACAGCGTTCGGTTGCCGGGGCTCGTTGCGCATCAAGAAATCGTCTTCGGAAGTCGCGGCGAGATGCTTACCTTGCGCCACGATTCGCTCTCGCGCGAATCGTTCTCCGACGGAATCGTTGCGGCGCTGCGCGGCGTACATCGTTTGTCTCCGGGGCTGCACGTCGGCCTCGACATCGTCCTATGAGCGCGCTGCGCATCGGCGTGGTCGGCGCGACCGGCGCGGTTGGGGAGACGCTTTTGCGCGTTCTCGAAGAGCGTCGGGTGCCGGTGGGGCACCTCGCGGCTTTCGGTTCGCGCGATCGCGCGGCGGCGGTGCGGTATCGCGGCGCAACGCTCGACGTGCATTCGACGAGCGGTGAGGCACTCGCCGATCGTGACGTCGTGTTTTTTGCCGGTGGCGAGTCGCTGGGCGAGCATTTTTTTACCGATCTCGCCGCGCGGGGCATCTATTGCATCGATAACAATCCGACGTTTCGTTTGCACGACGAGATGCCGTTAATCGTTCCGGAGATCAACGCGACGGCGCTCGAAGAACGACATCGGATTCTTCCCGTCGGCAACTGCACTGCGATCCTGCTCTCGCTCGCGCTCGCGCCGATTCGCGATACCGCGGGGCTGCGCGAGGTGGTCGTCTCGACCTATCAGGCCGCAAGCGGTGCCGGGCGCGCCGGGCTCGAGGAACTCGACCGTGGGCAGCGGGCATTAGCGCTCGGCGAGAGCGAAGCGCCGGCGGCGGTCTTTCCTGCGCGGCTCGCGGGAAACGTCGTGCCGCAAGTCGGCAGCTTCGACGGCGACGGCTGGAGCGGTGAGGAGCGAAAGGTGGCCGCCGAGACCAAGAAGATGTTGGGATTACCGAATCTCGAGGTGAGCGCGACCTGCGTGCGCGTGCCGGTTCGCACCGCGCACGCCGAGTCGATTCTCGTGCGCACCGAACGCTCGACGACGCGTGAGGCGTTGCGCGCGGCCTTCGAAAAGGCACCGGGGATCGTCTTTCATGCCGATGAGATCGTGACGCCGCGCGACGTCGAGGGGAGCGATGAGGTCCACGTTGCGCGCTTGCGCGCAGATGGGAACGACGGAACGCGCTTCGCGCTCTGGTGCACCGGCGATCAATTGCGTAAAGGCGCAGCAACGAATGCCGTGCAGATATTAGAGCTGCTCATCGCGCGGGGATATCTGCAGTGACCGAGTCGACGCGAATCGCCGTCATGAAGTTCGGCGGCACCTCGGTTGCAACGCCCGAGCAGCGCGAACACATCGCTGCGCGCGTACGCGATGCGATCGCCGATGGCTTTGCACCGGTCTTGGTCGTCTCGGCGATGGGGCGCTCCCCGGAGCCCTACTCGACCGACGTCCTGCTCGCGCTCCTCGGCGGTGAGAGCGCGACACCCGAAAGCGACCTCTTGCTTTCCTGCGGTGAGAATATCGCGGCCGCCGTCGTCGCGAAGTTTCTGCGCGATAGCGGCATCGCAGCGCGCGCCTTTACCGGGCGCGAAGCGGGGCTGCTTACCGACGCGCGCCACGGCAACGCGCGGATCCGCTCCGTCGATCCGGCATCCTTGTCGGCGGCGATCGAAGCCGGGTACGTTCCCGTCGTCACCGGGTTCCAGGGCGCGAGTGCGGATGGTTCGACGACGACGCTGGGGCGCGGCGGCAGCGATCTCACCGCCGTTGCAATCGGCGATGCGCTCGACGCGGAGCGCATCGACATCTATACCGACGTCAGCGGCGCAATGACCGCCGACCCGCGTCGCATCGAACGCGCGCGAACGATCGCTCGCGCATCGCTTGAGGAGATGGCCGAACTTGCAAGCCATGGTGCGAAGGTTATGCACGCCGTTGCGGCCGAGTATGCGCGCGAGCGCGAACGCACCTACGCCATCAAAGGGCTCGTCAGCGATCGCGGAACCTTAGTCGTCGAGAACATGCGCCACGAAGCGCCGGTGACCGGCGTTGCCGTTAGCGAACGGTTGACGTGGGTGCGCGTCATTCGCGGCGATATCGAATCGCCGAAGCGGCGCATGGAGGTCGAACTCGAGATGTTTGCACGCGTCGCGCGCGCCGATATCTCGATCGATCAGGTTGCCATCAACCAATCGGGTGTATCGTTCGTCGTTGCCGGAGATCGTGGGACGGAACTGCGATCGCTCCTCGGCGATCTCAACCTCGCCGTTCGCGTCCGCGAAGGCTGTGCCAAACTCTCGATCGTCGGTGCGGGAATGCGCGAGTTACCGGGTGTCGTGCTGCGTGTCGTCGAGGCGCTCAGTGCCGAGAATGTTGAAGTCATCCATCTCACCGACAGCAACGTGACGATCTCCGTTCTCGTTCCTGAAATTGACGCCGCTCGTGCCGAGCGCGCAGTCTTCGATGCATTTGACCTTGCCGAACAGAAAGTGATGAACGGTGACCTTCGGTAGCATTTTGACGGCGATGATCACTCCGTTCGATACGAATGGTGCGGTCGACTATCGCGAAGCGAAACGGTTGGCGCGTTGGCTTGTCGACCGGGGGAACGACGGTTTGGTCATCGCCGGATCGACCGGCGAGGGCATGGCGCTCGATGAGAAAGAACGCATCGAACTCGTTGCCGCAGTGAAAGAAGCCGTCGGTAGCGATGCGTGCGTCATCGCCAATGCCGGAACGAACGAGACGCGCGGTTCGGCGATCGCCGCGCGCGCGATGCAAGCGGCGGGTGCCGATGCGTTGCTCGCGGTGGTACCGTACTATAACAAACCGACGCAAAGCGGATTGCTCGCGCATTTCGGGGCGATTGCCGCGGCGACCGATCTGCCGATCGCCATCTATAATATCCCCGGGCGCACGGCGACCAACATGCTGCCTGCTACGTTGGTCGAACTCGCGCGGCGGCATGCAAATATTCGCGGCGTGAAAGAATCGAGCGGCGATCTCAAACAGTTCGCAACAATTTTGCGCGATCGCCCGCAAGGCTTTCAGTTTCTCGTCGGCGACGATCATCTCTATTTGCCGGGTCTTGCGCTCGGTGCCGATGGGATCGTCGGTGTCGCGACGCATCTCTGTTCGCGTGAGTTCGTCGCCATGCGCGATGCCTTTGCAAGCGGAAAGACACAAGAAGCGGCGCGCATTCACGGATCGCTCCTCGAACTCTTCGAACTACTCTTCGCCGTGAGCAACCCGATACCGATAAAGTGGGCGATGGGAGAGCTTGGATTCGCGGTCGGCCGCTGCCGGTTACCGCTCGACGGCATGCCCGACGATCTCGCGCGGCGGTTGCGACCCTTACTCGCCGCCTACGCGGCGTGAGCGAGGCCCCAACCTCGGTCGAAGTACTCGGCTGTCGCCTCGACTGCGTCGATATCGACGAAGCGACGGCGCGCATTCTCGCATTTGCGCGCGGGAACAAACCCGCGCAGGTCGTGACGCTCGGCACGGAGATGGTCGTCGCAGCGCGGCGCGATGCGCGCTTTCGTGCAACGCTCGCTGCAAGTGCGCTCAACGTCTGCGACACGGTCGGCGTTCTCGCTGCCGCGCGACGGCGCGGCGCGCGGATCGCCGAGCGCGTGACCGGCGTCGAATTGCTCGAGCGGCTCTGCGCCGCCGCCGCACGAGAGGGTTTACCGATCTATCTGCTCGGTGGGGCTCCCGGCGTTGCGATCGAGGCCGCGCGCGCGCTCGCCGAACGCTATCCGGGGCTCCGCGTTGCCGGCGCTGGCGACGGCTATTTTCCGCCCGAGCGAGCGAACGCGGTCGCTGAAGAGATCGCGCGTAGTGGGGCACGGATGCTCTTCGTCGGCCTGGGCTCGCCGCGCCAGGAGTTCTGGATCGCCGATCACCTCGCACAGAGTGGTGCGGGGGCGGGAATCGGCGTCGGGGGCGCCTTCGACGCCGTCATCGGCAGGGTTCCGCGCGCTCCGGAGAGCTGGCGACGGCTCAACCTCGAATGGCTCTACCGCTTGCTTCGAGAACCACATCGCTGGCGGCGGCAGCTTGCGCTGCCGCGTTTCGTCGCGCTGATGCTTTTCGACGAACTGCGTACATCTTTAGGAGGACGGCAACACCGATGAAGGCGATGATTCTTGCAGGCGGGCTCTCGACGCGCCTCTATCCACTGACCAAACAGGTGCCCAAGCCGTTGGTCCCCGTTGCCGGTGAGCCGAATGCGGTTCACGTTATTCGCTATCTCAAAAATTACGGCTTCGACGAGATCGCCATCAACATTTTTTATCTTCCCGATGCGATCCGCGAAGCGCTCGGTGACGGCTCGCGATTCGGCGTGCGCTTGGAGTACTTGCACGAACGCGAGTTGATGGGAAGCGCCGGCGCGCTCAAACAGATGGAAGCATATTTCGCCGATAGCGAGCACTTCGTCGTTGTCGGCTGCGACGATCTCACCGATCTCCCGCTCGACGCGTTGCTCGCGCAACACCGCGCGAACGATGCCGTGGCGACCATCGGATTGGTGCCGCGCGAACGGGTCGATCAATATGGTGTCGTCGTTCTCGACGAACGCGAGCGGATCGTCGGCTTTCAAGAAAAACCCAGCGTCGGAACCGAGCGCAGCCGCTTGGTGAATACCGGAATCTACGCATTCTCGCGCGCGATCTTCAACCAGATTCCCGCCGCAACGTTCTACGATTTCGGCAAGCAAGTCTTTCCTGCGCTCGAGAGCGCACGGGCGCCGTTCTTTGGTTTCCGCGCCCCCGATGCATATTGGACCGATATCGGCACGCCCGAAGAGTATCGGCGCGCGACCTACGATGTACTCGAAGGGCGTTTCGTTCCCATCGGCGCGCGCCCGGTCGGTGTCTCCGATGAGGCGATCGTTGCCGCGGGGGCACGCGTTGAAGGCAAGGTCTGGATCGGCGCGGGAGCGCGGATCGAAGGCGGCGCGCATGTCGTCGGCCCCACGGTCGTCGGCGTCGGTGCGAGCGTCGGTCGCGATGCAGTCGTGGAGCGCAGCGTCCTGTGGGATCGCGCCGCGATCGGTGCCGGTTCCCGGCTGCGCGATGCGCTCGTCGGGCTCGATTATCGCGTTGCGGCCGGAAGCGAACTGATCGCCTGTTCGGTCGCGAACGAATGACGCACTCGCGCTTGTCGTCTGCGAGAGCGCGCGTGAAGGAGCGATATGCTCGATCGCGCACTCGACCTGCTCTTTCCTCCGCGGTGCATTTGCTGTAATGCCTCCGGAAGCGCACTCTGCCTGCGCTGCGCTCCCGCAACGGCGCCGCTGCGGCGACTGGTTTTCGGAATCGAGGTTCGCGCGCTCGCGCCCTACGACGGACTCTGGAGACGCGCGGTGATCGCGTTAAAGGAGGGGCGTCGCGATATCGCCGCAGCGCTCGGCGAACGCTTGGGCGCGGCGTTGCAGGCGGAGGATCGTCACCTCGTCGGCATCCCGACGAGCGCGGTGCGTCGCACCCGCCGCGGTTTCGACGGCGGCGAACTGCTCGCGCAACTTGCAGCATCGGTCGATGGAAGAACGGCGAGTCGTTCGCTGATTTTTGCCGCACGCGATCGTCAGCGCGGCCGGTCGCGCGCCGAACGCCTCGTCGCTCGCGGCCGCTTTCGCATCGCTTCTGAAACGATCGCCGGTACCTCGATAACGCTCGTCGACGATGTTTGCACCACCGGTTCGACGCTTGCCGACGCTGCCCGTACCCTGCGCGAACACGGTGCAATCGTCGAGCGCGCGCTCGTCGTTGCCCTCACCGATTGCGGGCGAAAGCGCGGCGCGCGATGAATATTACCGAAGGCGTCGGATGGATCGCGACCGCGCTTGTTGTTCTTACCGGTGTTCCCCAGTCGTTGCTAATGTTACGATCTCGAAAAATAGACGGCATATCCCTCCATACGTTTGCTATTTACACTGCCAGCGGCGTAGCTTGGGTGGCCTACGGCCTGCTCAAAAAAGACTTAGCAATAGATATTACGAACTTGTTCGTTATCGTGAATGGGTCTGCGATCATGTTGATATATCTACACAGAAGGAAGCAGCGCAGCCGGGATAGCAGCGAGGTGAATCATTAAGGAGCAGCAGGCAAGTTTTCTTTCTCTCAAGCAATCGATTTACGATGAAATTAGGGCGCGCTTCTCGTCTCCGAACATGTTCGATGGCCCCGGCACGAAGTATAACGACGTCGACAAAAAGATTACACCTGACGGTTTTGTGCGATCTAAACAAAATGAACGCGTCGATAAGAATGTAATCCTTGACGCATTTTTCGAGGCGTGCTTCGACCTGCTCGCCGAAGGTTTCATCGCAATAAAAGATGGCGTTATGGAACTTTGTGATCGGCCGCTTCCCTCCGATAGGTCGGTTGATGCGGTCGGTGATCACGGCGAGCAAAAGGTCGAAGAGGTGGGGATAAGCGACCTCGGGGGCGCTGAATTATCCGGCCCTCGTCTAGTCGCTATTGCCGATCTCCCAAAAGCAATTGTGCCGTTCGTGCGGCAAGAAGATTTCGGAAGTCATGTCATTTCATACGACCGCGTTATTGTCGTGGAGAATGAACGTCGAGCGATTACCTATTCAGCAGTGAGGCCGTTCGTGGAAAGCGCGAAAGTGACAAACATGCACTTGGCGACTATGAAGAACGAGGGTATCTTTAAGGCTTTGGCGAGATACGGTTTTGCCCCAACGCTTCGGAGAGAGCGATTGATGTGTAGGTTCCCAAACAATGAGGAACGCGTTCATCTTGGAATGGATTACGCTCTAACGAGAATTCCGGTTATCGTGGCGCTTGGGAGCGTCTTTTCCAAGGATCTGCTTGTTGAGAAATATGTAAATATTATGCGAGCCGATCGATATATAATCGACTCTGAAATATCGCTCCGTCCTGCGCACGATTGTGTGGACTGCGTATAATGAGGTTGGAGCCTGCTGAAAATGCCCTGGTCGACGCTTCGCGTCGCATTGGATCCCTGTGTAGAAGGCAGGGAATCGCCGAGGCGCAAATGCTGCTAATCGCAGAATCGAATTCATCGAGGATTGCAGAAATATTTATGTTGGCCGCTCGTACGAAGGCGCTCGCGCCAGGTCAGGCAATGTCGATCCCGGTGGATCTAGAAAAATGTCGAGCAAGCTTGCCTGACGCCCTCGATCATGCGCTTATGAATTTGTTGGTCTTGTTTACGATTCGGTCACATACGGAGCCGACCGTCGACTCAGGCGGTTTTGCCATGGGGCTCGCGCTTCAATCGTCGGAATTATTTTTGCAGCGAGGTCGAGTTATGCTTGCCTCAGAGACGCTGCGCGTTGCAGGAAGGATTATGGAAAATAATGGATTATTGCGGGAAGCCGATAGGCTCTTTATCAAGTCTGAAAGTATAATAACTGCGACCGCTAAATGGTCGATAGCCAAGGTTGGGCGCCTTCTGATGTCGGTTTCGAGTGGTTACGGCTATGCCCCGATGCGTCTTGGCGGTGCGGCTGTTCTTCTCGTTACCGTCGTAGCTATAAGCGCCGTGATATGGCTTCATTTCCCATATTTGACGGCGATCTCGCTTGCCATCGGTGACTACTTTACCCTAGGAGGGGCGAAGGAATATTTCAGTCTTCACCGCCCTGAGCGAATATTGTTCTCTGCGGAGGCAGCCGGGGCACTCTTAATAAATGGTTTTTTTCTAACTCTTTTAACGAAACGTTTGTTTAGGAGCTGATGGATGGAAGCGCCGATGGATGAGGCCGTCCGCCTGGCTCGAAGCGCGGCGGGAAACACATTCCCCAATCCTTTAGTCGGGTCAGTGTTGGTTCGAGACGGCGTTGTATTAGGATCCGGATTTCATTTACAGGCGGGCGGGTTTCATGCTGAGGTAAATGCAATAAAAAGTTCGGGAGACGTTCGAGGCGCAACCTTGTACGTAACGCTCGAGCCGTGCGCTCACGAAGGGCGCCAACCTCCATGCGTATTGGAAATTATTCGCGCGGGCGTAAGAAAAGTTGTTATTGGAGCGCTCGATCCGAACCCGATAACCGCTGGTCGTGGAGTACAATCGCTGCGCAACGCCGGAGTCGAGGTATCGATCTTGAATGACCCCGCCTCCTTTGCCCTAATTCGAGATTTCAGGGTTTGGATCAACGGGGCGCTTCCATATGTTTCTTTGAAGATGGCGAGTTCGGTAGATGGTTTTGTTGCGACGAAAGTTGGAGAGCGTCTTCCGCTGACAGGTGACGCATGGAGAAGCAACGTTCAACGGCTTCGATTCGAACATCAGGCGGTTATGGTTGGCGCCGGCACAGTGCTCGTTGATAACCCTCGGCTTGTTGTCGATCGTGGATCTCGGGCAGTTGCCTTCCGTCGTATTGTCGTCGCCGGGCGCCGACCGATGAACCCAACAGCGAATGTGTTCTTGTCGGAGAAGGGTTACCTTCGCACGATTGTTTTGGTCCCTGAATCAGGCGCGGGCGCGGAGTGGGTCGGCCACCTTCGAGAGGTTGCTGACGTGTTGCCGTGCCCCGATAGGGATGGAGTTGTTGATCTTCCGAAAGGCCTTCGTCTCCTTCGTGATGCTTATGGCATTGTTTCCATTATTTCTGAGGGAGGGCCAATGTTCGCGAAGAACCTTCTCGAAGAGGATTTGGTGGAGACCATTTATTGGGCATATGCTCCCCGTCTGCTTGCGTCACCGGGGGCTGTTGCGGCGATTTCGCCGGAATTCGGAGATATATCACGATTACGGTTTCATTTAGTAAACGTAGAAAATCTCGGCGGAGATGTTTCTGCGGAATTTTGGCGGGACAGGATCGATCGTGTTTAGCGGGCTGATCGCCTACAGCGGGCGCGTCGACGCTACGCAGCGCGACGAACGCGGCGGGATGCGCCTGAGCGTCGAGTGCGAGGGTGTCGAGCGCGAGCGTCCGGAGATCAAGGATTCCATCGCCGTGAACGGCGTCTGCCTTACCGTCACGGAGATGCTCGGCAACCGTATCTCCTTCGACGTTGTTCCGGAGAGCATCGAACGCAGCACGTTGGGTTCGCTTGTTCCCGGCGAGCGCGTCAATTTGGAGTATAGTTTGCGAGTTGGAGAGCGCATGGGCGGACATTTTGTATACGCACACGTCGATGCGCGGGCGCGCGTCATTGCACGCACGCCGGAGGGGCAAGGAGAACGCATGCGCATCGAACGCCCGGCGCAGCTCGCCGACGGCATCGTCGAGAAGGGCTATATCGCCGTCGACGGCGTAAGCCTGACCGTTGCCGCGACCGGACCGGATTGGTTCGAACTCGCACTGATTCCCGAGACGCTGACGCGGACGACGCTGGGGGCGCGCACGGTCGGCAGTGCGGTCAACCTCGAGATCGACCCGATCGCGCGCTACGTTGCCGCCGCGCTCGGTGAACGCCGATGAGCCGCTATGTCGATACGCGCCCGCCGGGAGCGCGGATCTTTCGAACGCGAGTCCGCGTGCAGTGGGCCGATATCGACGCCGCCGGCATCATGTATTTCGCGGCCTATTGGCGCTATATCGAACGCGCGGAGATGGAGTTCTTTCGCGACCTCGGTTTTGCGTACGAAAAAATCTTCGAGACCTACGATTTTTGGTTGCCGCGCGTGAAGACCGATGCCGAGTATTTCGGCCCGGCGTTAATGGACGACTGGCTGGAACTGCAAACGTCGATCGAACACGTCGGCACCGCGAGCCTTCGCTGGCAGACCGTCGTGATGAACGAACGCATCGGCGAGGCAGGTGCGCGCTTTACGCTGACATGCGCATGTATGGATCGAGCGACGCGCACGAGCAAGCCGCTGCCAAGCGACTTGCGTGACGCGTTGCGCGGTGCGCTCGCTCCGGAGCAGTAGTCGATGCGCGTTGCGATGCTGGTCGCACCGCGCAGCATCGAACTGCGCGAGGTGGCGATGCCCGAGCCTCCGCCGGGTGGGGCGCTCGTCGCCGTGCGCGTCGCGCTCACCGACGGAACCGATCTCAAGGCATATCGTCGCGGGCACCCGCAGATGCCGTTCCCGACGCCGTTCGGACATGAATTTTCCGGGGAGATCGTCGCGCTCGGTGCCGGAACGACCGACTGGCGCGTCGGTGAAGCGATCGTCTGCGCGCACTCCGCGCCTTGCGGAGATTGTTTCTGGTGCGCAGCCGGAGAAGAAGAGCTCTGCGAGAGCGTGATGGAGCGCAAAATCCTCGGAGCATACGCCGATGCAATCGTGGTGCCGCAGCACATTCTTGCCCGCAATGCATTTCGGAAGCCCGAGTCGCTCTCATTCACCGAGGCAGCCTTTCTCGAACCGCTCTCCTGCGTCGTGCACTCGCGCGATCTGCTCGGGTTGAAGCGCCGCAGTAGCGTTGCCGTCTTCGGCGACGGCGGATTCGGCTTGCTCCATGCCTTGCTCTTCGCACGCGACGGACACGAAAGCGTGCTCGTCGGGCGTCGCCCCGAACGGCTTGCGCTCGCGGCATCGCTCGGGTTGGCGACGATCGATGCGAGCGCCGAGGATCCCGCGGTCGCGTTGCGCGCGCGCAGCGGCGGGCGCGGCGTCGATGCCATCGTCGAATGCACCGGTACGCCGGAGGTGTGGGAGCTCGCTCCAACGCTCGTTCGGCGCGGGGGAATCGTCTCGTTTTTCGGCGGCCTGCCCGCCGACGCGCGCGTCTCGTTCGTCGCAGCGCGACTGCATTACGATGAAATACGGCTCATCTCGCCCTTTCACTTTCCGCCGCAAGCGGTCGCCCGCGCCTTTGCATTACTGCGCGACGGCGCATTCGAGTGCTCTCGTTTAATCTCGCACCGTTATCCGCTCGAACGTATCGTCGATGCTTTCGCCGCGCTCGATGCCGGAGTCGGATTGAAAGTTGCCATCGAAGCATGAGCCGGTGATGATTCCGACGGAGATGCAGGTGGCGATGCTGCGCAGCGTCGACGATATCGCCATCGAACGGATGGCGGTTCCGCAACTCGCCGAAGGCGAGTTGCTGGTGCGCACGGGCGCGGCCGGCATCTGCACCGGCGATATCATGGCGTGGTACGTGCAGCGCAAAGCGCCGTTGGTGCTGGGGCACGAACCGGCGGGGAAGATCGTCGCCCTCGGCCCCGGTGATGCGCCGCGCGATGAAGCGGGGCGCCCCTTTGCGCCCGGGGATCGCGTCTTCGTGCATCACCATGCTCCGTGCTTTTCGTGCGGTTTTTGCGCGCGCGGCGATTACGTGCAGTGTGCGACCTGGCGAGCGACGCGCATCGACCCGGGAGCGATCGCCGAGTACTTCCGCGTGCCGCGCGAAAACCTCGGCGATACGCTGCGCTTACCGGAGCATCTTTCCTTCGTCGACGGCTCGCTTGTCGAACCGTTGGCGTGCGTGGTGAAATCGCTGCGCCGCGCCGGCATCGAAGCACGCGATCGCGTCCTCTGCATCGGGTTGGGCGTGATGGGGTTGATGCACGTTGCGTTAGCGCGGAACGCCGGCGCCGAGGTGCTCGGCAGCGATCCCATCGCATCGCGGCGCGAGCGGGCGCAGAGCCTCGGTGCGCGCGCGCTCGCACCGGAGGAACTCCCCGATGCGCTCGCCGCCTGGGGCGAGACGGGCGGCGCCGACCTCGTGATCTGCGGGCCGGGGAGCAGCGCGGCACTTCGCGCGGCCTTCGAGGCCTGCGCACCCGGCGGGCGCGTGCTGATGTTTACGCCACTCGAACCGGGGGCGCAATTCGATCTCGACCCGTCAATGTTCTATTTCGGCGACCGCCGCCTGATCGCGAGCTACTCCTGCGGTCCCGACGATACGCGCGCCGCGCTCGCGTTGCTCGCGGCGGGGGTGGTGAGCGCGGAGCGCCTCGGCGCGACGATCCGCCCGTTCGCCGAGGTCGCCGCCGCCTACGCCGACCTGCGCGCAGCGCGCTGCATCAAACCGATCCTCACCTTCTAATCGCTCGGGGAGCGCGACCCCCCTCAAAGTCGCTTGACAACTGAAAAGACTGGGCGTAGGTTTCGCTCATGCCGAGCTTTGCCGAACGGCTCAATGCCGCCCTCGAGAGCAGCCGCATGAGTGCCGCCGAGCTCGCTACGCGCTCCGGGGTCACCGAATCGGCGATCTCCCTCCTGCGCGCCGGTCGGCGCCAGCCTTCCTACCAGAGCTTCGAACGGCTCTCCCGCATCCTCCCCGAGCTCGCCGTGCCGAAGGTCGAGCGCGAGTCGGTGACCGACCCGATCGAGGAAGCGATCGCCGATATTCGCGCCGGGAAGATGGTCGTCGTTCTCGATGATGAGGATCGCGAAAATGAAGGCGACCTCGTCCTGGCCGCCGAGAAAATTACCCCCGAAGCGATCAACTTCATGCGCAAGGAAGCGGGCGGTTTGATCTGCATCGCGATGACCGGCGCGCGACTCGATGAACTCGATATCCCGATGATGGTGAGCGATAATACCGCCGTTCACGAAACCGCCTTTACCGTCTCGGTCGAAGCACGCGACCTCACGACGACGGGAATCTCGGCGCACGATCGCGCGGCGACGATTCTGAAATTGCTCGATCCGCTCGCGACGCCGGCGGATTTTCTCCGTCCCGGACATATGTTTCCGTTACGCGCGCGCGAAGGCGGAGTATTGGTGCGGGCCGGTCAGACGGAGGCTTCCGTCGATCTCGCTCGGCTTGCCGGCCTTGCTCCGGCGGGCGTTATCTGCGAAATCATGGCCGAAGATGGAACGATGGAGCGGCGTGACGGGTTACGAGCTTTTGCCGATCACCACGGCATGAAGCTTGTCACCGTTAGGGAGCTCATCGCTTACCGTATGAAAACCGAACAACTCGTTACGCGCGTCGCCGAGTTCTCGCTGCCCACGACCTACGGCCTCTGGAGCGGTATCGCCTACGAGACCTCCGTCGATGAAAATACGCACATCGCGTTGGTGATGGGCGAGATCGGCGACGGCAAAGACCTTTTAGTACGCGTGCACAGCGAATGCCTTACCGGCGATGCGCTCCATTCGATTCGTTGCGATTGCGCCGCACAACGCGACGGCGCGATGCGGATGATTGCCGACGCCGGGCGCGGCGTGCTGCTCTATTTGCGCCAAGAAGGGCGCGGCATCGGGCTGGCAAACAAACTGCGTGCCTACCAATTGCAGGACAACGGCGCCGATACGGTTGAAGCGAATCTGGCGCTCGGGTTGCCGGTCGATAAACGCGATTACGGCATCGGTTCGCAAATTCTCGTCGATCTAGGAATCAAAGAACTGAAACTCATTACCAACAATCCACGCAAGATTTTCGGCTTAGAGGGCTACGGGCTCAAGATCGTCGAGCGCGTCCCGATGGAGACGGTGCCGACGCCGTTCAACCGCCGGTATATGGGGACGAAGCGTTCGAAGCTGGGACATCTCTTCGACGAATCGGTCCAGAACGCGCCTGCATCGTGAAGGCAGGCGACCGCTCGACACTTCGCCGTTTGCCCGTGCCGTCGTGCGCGGGCAAACGTTTTGCCGTTATCGTTGCGCGCTTTTATTTCGAGCTCACCGAACAGATGGTCGACGGAACGAAACGCGCGCTGCGCGATTGCGGAGTTCGCGATGAGGACGTCCGCTTTTACGACGTTCCCGGCTGCTTCGAGCTTCCGCTTGCAGCGTTGAAAGTATTGCAAGACGGCGAGGCCGACGCGGTCGTCGCCCTCGGAGTCGTCATTCGCGGCGAGACGCCGCATTTTGATTTCGTCGCCGGAGAGTGCGCGCGCGGTTTGATGGAGGTTCAACTGCGCACCGGTGCGCCGGTCGGCTTCGGCGTGCTTACCACCGAAACGCTTGCCCAGGCGGAAGAACGCGCCGATCCCGCGCGCGGCGATAAGGGCTACGACGCGGCTTTTGCGGCGGCGTCGCTGCTCGTATTATGAGCGAGGCGCTCGAGCCCGTCCGTTTCGCCGACGGCGTCCTCCAGTATCTCGATCAACGCTTATTACCGGCGGAGATTCGTTACGAAACTGCGCAAAACTGCGACGAGATCGTCGCGGCGATCGCCTCGCTTGCGGTGCGCGGCGCACCCTGCATCGGCGTCTTCGCCGCCTACGGTATCGCCGTGCTGCGCTCGCTGGAGCGCGACGACGACGCCTTTGCCGCCGCGGCGATGCGGGTTCGCTCCGCGCGACCGACCGCGGTAAATCTCGCCTGGGCGGTCGACCGCGTTCTCGCTTCGGAGAATATTCTTGCGGAGGCGCTTGCCATTCACGCCGAGCAGCGTTCGATTGATGCGGCGATCGGCGAGAACGGCATCTCGCTGTTCGCGAAGGGCGCGCGCGTACTGACGCACTGCAATACCGGGCCGTTAGCGACCGCCGGATACGGCACGGCGCTCGGCGTCTTAATCGCCGCGCAGCGGGCCGGCCTTGCGCCGCATGCGATCGTCGACGAGACGCGCCCGCTCTTGCAAGGAGCGCGACTGACCTATCTCGAGTGTCGACGCGCCGGTATCGAAGCGACGCTGCAGGTCGATGCGGCGGCGGCGATTGCCATGGCGCGCGGCCGCGTCGATGCGGTGATCGTCGGTGCAGATCGCATCGCCCGTAACGGTGACACGGCAAATAAAATCGGCACCTACAATCTCGCGATCCTCGCCGCCCATCACCAAATACCGTTCTATGTCGCCGCGCCGCGTTCGACGTTCGACTTTACGATCGCCTCCGGCGCCGAGATTCCGATTGAAGAGCGGGCGCCTGCGGAGGTAACCTCGATCGGCGGACGGCTCGTCGCTCCGGAGGGTGCAGCGGTCTTCAACCCGGCTTTCGACGTCACGCCGGGGCACCTCGTCGCGGCGTTCGTTACCGAATACGGCGTGCTGCGCCCGCCATACGCCGAGAGCATCGTCGGGCTCGCCGGTCGGCCGCAATGGTCGGCGCTGTTGCAGCGTGAGACGAGCCGCGCGTGAAGGCCTACGATTTTCTTGACGGCACGCCGAAACTCGGATCGATCGTCGTCATCGAAGGCACCGACCGGCTTCTTGCCGATCGCGTACGCGATGCGATTCTCGCCCGCGAGCTCCCCGAAGATATTCGCGCACTGAACTATAGCAGCGTCATCTTCGAAAGCGTCGACGATTGCGCGCAGATCGAAGAAGCGATCTCGGCAATGCCGTTCCTCGCCGCGCGCAGGGTCGTTCTCGTGAACGAGGTGCAGAGCGCGAAGGCGGCTGCGCGGCGCGCGCTGCTCGAACTCGCGCAACGCTCGACCGAGGGCGAGAATCTGCTGGTGATCTGCGATCTGCTCGCGCCGCGCTCGGTGCGACCGGCATCGATCGGCTCGCAATTAGGGCGCAGCGCCTCGCGTATCGACTGCACGGTCAACGAGGAGATGCGCGCGCGCTTCGTGGCCGAGGAACTCGCGGCTGCCGGGGTCGAGGCCGAGCGCCAGGTACTCGCGCACCTCTCGCGCACCGAGAGCGATCTCGCGAGCATCCGCAACGACCTCGCGAAGCTCGCGCTCCTGGGGCGGAAGATCTCGCTCGCCGATCTCGAGGAGGAGAGCCTTGCCGTCGACGACCCGAAGCCCTATCGCTTCGCCGGGGCACTGGTGGAGGGGCGGGTCGCCGAAGCCTTCTCGATCCTCGGCGATTGCTTCGAACACGACCCACGGAACGCGGCAATGCCGCTGCTCTCCGCGCTCGCGAACGAATACGCGATGCTCTGGGAGATGGCGCGCCCCGGCGGCACCCTGCCCGCGCGGATGGCCTGGCGCGAACGGGCGCTGCGGCCGATCGCCCGCCGGATCGGCGAGGTACGGGCGCGAGCGGGCTACGAACGGGCCCTGCGCGGGATCGAAAGCATTGTGACCGGAAGGGCCGGTGGCGACCCCGAGGATATCCGCCTCCTCGTCGAGCGGACCAGCCTCGAACTCGCCCTGCGTTGAAGGGGGGCGCGAGCCCAGAAAACACGCCTCGCGAACGAGGCCGCGGCTACGCGCGAAGCGAACAGCGGCGAGCACCCATGGATCACTCCAGTTATGCATCGCCGTTCTCTTGGAGGTACGGTCGCAAGGACGTGCGCTCGCTCTTCTCGGAGCGAACGCGGCGGCGGCTGTGGCGTGAGGTTTGGATCGCCTTAGCGCAGGCTGAATCCAAACATGGCCTCGTCAGTGAGGCCGAACTCGCCGACCTGCGCGCGCATGCCGACGAGATCGATATCGAGGCGGCGCTTGAAATCGAGCGCTCGATTCACCACGATCTGATGGCGGAAATTCGCGTCTACGCATCGCAGGCGCGCGTCGGCGGCGGCAAGCTGCACCTGGGCGCGACCTCGATGGATATCGAAGATACCGTCGAGACCTATCGTATTCGCCGCGCACTCTCGATGCTCGGCGAGCATCTTCGCGAACTGCTCTCCGCTTTCGGCGAGCGGATTATCTCGCAAGCCGATCGCCTCTGCATGGCGTTCACGCATCTACAGCCCGCAGAGCCGACGACACTGGGATATCGCTTCGCAATTTACGCGCAAGATCTCCTCATCGACGACGCCAACCTTCGCCATGTTTTCGCGCAGATGACGACCAAAGGCTTGCGCGGAGCGGTCGGCACCTCGGCGTCGTACGAACAACTGCTCGGCGGCGGCGCATCGATCGAACTCGAGCGCGATGTCCTCGACCATTTCGGCCTTGAGGCACGCGCGGCGAGCACGCAGACGTACACGCGGAAGCTCGACTATCTCTTATTGAGCGCGCTCGCCGGCATCGGCACCTCGCTCTCGAAATTCGCAGCCGACGTTCGTATCCTCAGCGCACCGCCGTTCGGCGAACTCGCCGAGCCCTTCGGGAGCGCGCAGGTCGGTAGCAGCGCGATGCCGTTCAAACGGAATCCGATTCTCTGCGAGCGCATCGATTCACTGGCGCGCCTCTTGCCCGCATACGCCGATGTCGCTTGGCAGAACGCAGCGACGAATTATCTCGAGCGCACGCTCGATGATAGCGCGAATCGGCGGACGACGATTCCCGAAGCACTGCTCTGCGTCGACGAGATTCTCTCGCTTGCCTTGAAGGTGGTTCGTGGGCTGCGCATCGACGAACGGCGGATCGCACAGAACGTCCGTACCTATGGCCCGTTCGCCGGTACCGAACGCGTGATGATGGAGGCGGCTCGCGCCGGCGGCGATCGCCAGGAACTGCATGAGACGCTGCGTGGACGCGCGATGGAAGCGTGGGACGCGCTCGCGCGAGGCGAAGATAACCCGTTGGCAACGTTGCTCGCGGGCGATCGATCGCTCACGGAGTTGATCGACCCTGCGGAGATTCGCCGTTCGCTCGATCCAACGGGGCACGTCGGCCTTGCAGCTCGGCGCGCGCGTATGGTTGCCGAGCAGATCGAAGAACTGCCGAAATTTCCGGAACAGCGGATAGTCGCACACAGCCCCGCGGAGGAACAACGTGGATAAAGGCATCGAGATCGCTCGCGGAAAAACGAAAATTCTCTACGAAGTGCCGAGCTCTCCCGACCAACTCGTCGTCGCTCAGGGTGACGCAATCACTGCCGGCGACGGCGCGCGGCGCGACGAAATTCCCGGCAAAGGGCGGCTTGCCGCGCAAACGACTTCACGCGTCTTCCGGCTACTCAATCTCTGCGGCCTTCCGACGCATTTTCTCAACGGCGGCGAGGACGACGATGACAATGAAATGTTGGTGCGTCGCTGTTCGATGATTCCGCTCGAGGTTGTCGTTCGCGGCGTCGCAGCAGGTTCGTTCGCGCGTCGACACACGGGTCTCCAACGCGGGTCGATCTTGGTTCCGCGGGTCACCGAATTTTTCTTGAAAGACGACGCCAACCACGATCCGCTGATCGCGCCTGAGGAGATCGCCGCTCGCGGAATCGCTTCGCCGAACGAGATCGGCGCGATGAGTGAGATCGCTCGACTAACTTTCGAAATTCTCGCCCACGCATGGCGACATCGTGACGTTCTGCTGGTTGACTTAAAAATCGAATTCGGCCGCTTGATCGGCGGAGAGAATCAAGGGCAACTCGTCATCGCCGACGTGATCGATAACGACTCGTGGCGCATTTGGCGACACGGGCGCGAAGATCAAATGCTCGATAAGCAGCTCTATCGGAATCTC
>JAJXVC010000147.1 GCA_021782295.1 bacterium
GAGAATCGTGCCGTCGGCAGCCAACGGCGTGTTGGCCTGGCCGATGATGAACTCTTCTTCGACGTCGGCGGTGAAATAGCGGATCTCATCGGTAACGCGACCATCGCGAACGATGCGGTACGGCGTTTCGATAAACCCGAGGCTATTGACGCGCCCGTAGGTCGCCAACGAACCGATCAAACCGATGTTCGGACCTTCCGGCGTTTCGATCGGGCAGATACGGCCGTAATGCGAGGTGTGAACGTCGCGCGCTTCAAAGCCGGCGCGTTCGCGCGAGAGCCCGCCGGGCCCGAGCGCGGAGAGGCGTCGCTTGTGCGTGAGCTCCGCGAGCGAATTCGTCTGATCCATGAACTGCGAGAGTTGGCTCGATCCGAAGAATTCTTTGATCGCGGCGACGACCGGCCGAATGTTGATGAGCGCCTGCGGCGTCACCGATTCGATCTCTTGCGTCGTCATGCGCTCGCGCACGACGCGTTCGAGACGCTGCAAGCCGACGCGGAACTGATTCTGCAGCAGCTCGCCGACGGTGTTGACGCGGCGGTTTCCTAAGTGATCGACGTCATCGGGTGAGATATCGCGCACCGCGACGCGGCAGAGCCGGCGCACGATGGCGATAAAGTCCGCGCGTGTCAGTCCCGGCGCGCCTTCCGGTCGATAGCTGAACGGTCCGAACTCGTCAACCTCAAATTCGCTGCGATCCCCTTCGACGGTGAGCAGCGACAGGTTGAGCCCCTTCTTCTCGCTCTTCGCACGTATGCGCGAATCTTTCTCCGGGTTAAGAATACGATAGTGCAGCTTCGAGGTGACCTTGAAGCGTCCGACCTTCCCGAGTTCGCATTTATTTTCATCGAACAAGAGGGTGCGGATCAGTTTCTCGGCATCCTCATGCGAAGTGAACGGCTCGCCGTAGCGCAACGCACCGTAGACGGCCTCGAGCGCCGTTTCGCGATTGACCGTATCGCCGTCTTCGATGAGCGTATTGAGGATAAGGTTATCCGGGCTTGCATCGGGGAAGAGGCGATCGAAGAGTTCGCGCAGTTCGGCAGCGCGATCGCTCGTCTGTTGCTTCTTCTTTAAGCCGCGCGGCCCGCGCCCGATCGGGCGCGGGGTTCCGTCGTCGACGCGACGGCGCGGATAGGTTCCCGAGAAGAGTTTGAGGATCGCTTCGTCGGAGTTCCAAACGCAATTGCGGTGATAGAGCGCACTGAGTTTCGCTGCGGCGGCTTCGCGCTTGCTCTTATCGCCGAGATCGACCACCAAGTCAAACGCGTCTCCGCGTGCGATGCGGTTGGGGAAGAGCGTCGAAAAAACGTCGCGCACCTGTCGCTCGTGCTGGGACTGCGGCCGCGGAAGTTCGATGGCATCGCTCGCGGCGTTTGCCTGGCGCCCGATCCCTTTCCACGGAAACATATCGGCGCATGCGCGGAGTACTTTTTCGATGTACGTGCGCGTCAGGCCGTCGTCGTCGTATGCCGATGCGGGTGCATCGTCGAGCGGGAAATGCTCCGGCGAAGAGACGGCGCGAAGAAACGCGATCATCGATACCGCGCGGCTCTTATCGAACGACACGTTGATCGAACCGAACCGGTCGCCTTCGTCGCTGGCACCGGCAAAAAACTTCACCCAAGCACCGCGTTTGGGAATAATCTTCGCGGTGTAGCCCTTGCCCTCGGCGGGCTTGGCTTTCTCGACCAGGAAGCCGGGCGAGCGAACGAGCTGACTCACGATCACGCGCTCCGCGCCGTTGATCATGAAGGTGCCCTTGTCGGTCATGAGCGGGAAATCACCCATGAAAATCTCTTGGTCGGGAATACCCTTGATTTCGCCGGATTCGGCGGTGATGAGACGCACGCGCACGCGCAGCGGCGCGCTATAGGTCATATCCCGCTCGCGGCACTCTTCGATCGAAAACTTCGGTTCGCCGAGCGAATGCTCGCCGAACATCAGGATCAGATTGCCGGTAAAATCTTTGATCGGCGAGATCGCGGCGAATGCCTCGGCAAGTCCCTCGGTCTTAAACCATTCGAAACTCGCCTTCTGCAGTTCGATCAAGTTCGGGAGTTCGAGGACGTGCGGAATCTTCGAGAAGGAGTGCCGCGAGCGTTTCGGCCCCGGATCGACCGGAACTTCGACGGTAAAGGCGCCGGTCGGCATCGGAAAATGCGAAGCCATAGGGGTACTCTTCCCCTCGACTCCACTGCGTTTTCCCTTCGCCTTCGTCCCCCCGCTGCTCGTCGTGGTTGCGGATTTCGCTGCCTTCGTCGTCGCCATTCGTTCTCTCTTTGTTACCTTGTCCAGACAGGGGTAGGGCACGTGTCCTCCGCGAATATTGCGCAACATCAAAGCACGAGCTGATCCGGCCGGTCGGATGGGCTCGCGCTATCTCTGTGGCTTACGCGCCGAAGGGCATAGGCGATTAACGTATCAAAGGACGCCAAAGGAGTCAAGGCCCCCCACGGCGACGTCCTAGGTCGCAGCGAGGCGTAGAAAGCTCGCGACGAGCGGCTCACCGCACTCGCTGAGCACCGATTCCGGGTGAAACTGGAGCCCGAAGCAGCGCTTGCCGGCTACCGCGATCCCCTGAACGACCCCGTCGGAGCTGCGCGCATGAATCTCGATCGACTCCGGCAACGAGCGCTCCTCGAGCGCCAGTGAATGGTAGCGGGTCGCCTGAAAAGGGTTCGGAAGGTCGGTGAAGAGCCCGCGCCCTTCGTGAAAGATCGCATCGCTCTTGCCGTGCATCGGTCGCGGCGCATGGATCACCCTCGCTCCGAGCGTCTCGCCGATCGCCTGCTGCCCGAGGCAGATCCCCAACGTCGGGAGATCGCGTTCGAGCGCTGCAGCGATGAGGCGCGCCAGCATCGGCGTATCGCTCGGCCGCCCCGGCCCCGGACCGATCGCCATGCCGTCGACCTCGGCGAGCGTAGCAACCGTGAGGTGCGGATCGTCGGCATGCATGAAGCGCACGCTTGCATCCTGCGACGCGAGTAGATGCACCACGTTATACGAAAACGAGTCGTAGTTATCGACGAAGAGCAGCTTCATCGTGCCGACGGCTCCTCATCGAGGCTCAAGATCTCGCGCGCGATCCGCGTCTTCTGCAGAATCTCGGCGTACTCCGAAGCGGGCACGCTATCGGCGACGATCCCCGCCGATGCCTGCCACCAAATACGTCCCTCGACGGCGTGAAGACTGCGCAACGTGATACACGAATCGAAATCCCCCTCGAAGCTCCAACGCCCCACGCTGCCGGCATAGAAACCGCGCGTCACCGGTTCCCACGCATCGATGAGCTCCATCGCGCGAATCTTCGGCGTTCCGGTCACGGTCCCGGCGGGAAAGCCCGCAGCGAAGAGATCGAGCGCATCGCAATCGTCGCGCAACTCGCCGACGCAATCCGATACGATATGCATCACGTGGCTGTACCGTTCGATCTGCAGCAACTCCTCGACGCGAACGCTCCCAAGCGTACAGACCGATCCGAGATCGTTCCGCCCGAGATCGACGAGCATCACGTGTTCGGCGCGCTCCTTCTCGTCGGCGAGCAATTCCGCCGCGATTCGCAGATCGCTCTCGGGGCTTGTCCCGCGCGCACGCGTCCCCGCAAGCGGCCGGATGCGCGCACGACGGCCATCGAGCCGCACCAGAAACTCCGGCGAAGCGCCGAAGAGCGCCCCGAACGCGGTATCGACGAAGAACATGTACGGCGAGGGATTCCGTCGCCGCAGTGCGCGGTAACAGTCGAGCGGGTCCCCCTCGAGCTCGGCGTCAAAGCGAATCCCGAGTTGGAGCTGGTAGACATCGCCGTCTTCGATCGCTCGCTGCGCGCGATCGACCAATCCCAAATATTGCCTCCGATCCATGCTCGCATGCATCGCTCCGCGCGCGCAAAACGCGCCGGGCAGCGAGGCGCGCGCGGCAAGCAAGCGCGCGATGTACCCTTCGATACGCGCATCGAGCTCTTCATCGGTATCGCCGCAGCACCAAATCGTCAAACCGTGCGTGTAGTGGTCGAAGATCAACCAGGTGCCGGGAATTGCGGCGATCGCCGCCGGCATCGCCGGAGCGTCGGGAGAACGCGGCTGCAATCGCGCGTTCGCGCGTGCGGCATCGTACGAGAAGGCGAGAAGCGCTCCGCCGCCGGGCGCCGCATCGGATGAAGGCCGATTCGCATCGACGAACGCTCGGATTTCGTCGTACATCGAGGGTGTACTCGCGAACATCTTCGATGCCCGGTAATCGAAGCCGACGAACGAAAATCGCGAGAGCGTTCCACCGGCATCGACGCTCTCCAACAGGCAACTCGCACCCGGCTGCGCGAGCGCGCGGTACGCGAGAATCGGCGTGAGGGTATCGGACGCAATCGTGCGCGTCCGAACGCGTGGAGGATGGCTTGGCTGCACGCGTTATGGTTTCAGGGTTGGATTTTCTTGCGTGAGACGCGCGGCGAACGCCGGCGGCAACGCATCGAGGATCGCCCCGACATCACTCGCCGACATCAGCGAGAAAATCTTTGCGTCGTAGGGAACGGGCAAACGCTGCACCACCTTTGCAGCGTTACTCGGATCCATTGCGGCCCATTCGGCGGCGATGCTCCGGTCCTTGGCGGTCGCCGACCCGGCGGCGGTCGATCCCGTCGTGGAACTCGTGCTGCCGAAGGCACCCGGCGCGGCGCTCGGCTGCACCACAGGGGTCGAAGCCTTTGCGGCCTTCTGCGCGACCTTTACATCGAGCTGTTGGACGCGCGACTTCAACGCCGCTGCGCTTTTCTGTGCCGAAGCTAACGAACGCTGTGCGTTGGCGAGTTGCGCCTGAAGCGTGACGATCTCGTGATTGCGCCGCGCGATCAGTTGGTTCTGCGCGGCAAAATGAAAGGGAGCGGTGACGACGGAGAAACGCGGTCCCAGCGTCTGCCAAACCGGCGAGAGCGGCCCCGAGGTAATCGCTGCGCGCGAGGGCGCCCAGATGAAGGCTCCGACGATGGCCAGAATGGCGACCAGCGGCAGGATGATCCGACCGACGGGGAAGGGTTTGCGACGCTGGCGTGTGACGATCACCGAAGTCTGCCT
>JAJXVC010000148.1 GCA_021782295.1 bacterium
GCCGAATGCGCGCACCTCTTCAAACACGATAGCAACTACGGAACCTATCCGGGCCCCGTCTCCGCCTCGGCGAACGAAATGACGATCGACGGCCGACGGATTGCCGTGATCGCCGAACGCGATCCCGCGAAACTTCCGTGGAAGCAGCACGGCGTCGACGTCGTGATCGAATCGACCGGGCTCTTCACCGATGCAGCGAAAGCGCGCGCCCATATCGACGGCGGCGGCGCTAAGAAAGTCATCATTTCCGCGCCGGCCAAAGGGGAAGACATCACCGTCGTCCTCGGCGTCAACGAAAAATCGTACGATCCCACCAAGCACCACATCATTTCCAACGCTTCCTGTACCACGAATTGCCTCGCGACGGCCGTCAAGCCGATCGTCGACGGGCTCGGTTGGGTGAAGGGTTTTATGACGACGGTGCATTCCTACACCAACGACCAAAATATTCTCGATGCTCCGCATAAAGATTTGCGTCGCGCGCGCAACGCAGCGACGAACATCGTGCCGACGAGCACCGGAGCGGCGAAAGCCCTCTACCTGACGATCCCCGAGATTCAAGGAACCTTCGACGGTTTCGCGTTGCGCGTCCCGACGCCGACGGTTTCGATGATCTATCTCGTCGCTCAGGTGAAGAAAGCGACGACGAAGGACGAACTCAATGCGCTGCTCCGCAAAGCGGCGAACGGCGATCTCAAACCGTACGTACAGTTCTGCGAAGAAGAACTCGTTTCGAGCGATTTCAAACAATCGCCGTATAGTTCGATCATCGATGCCGGCCTCAACAACGCCAACGGCGACCTCGTACAGATCGCCGCATGGTACGACAACGAGTGGGGCTACTCGTGCAGACTCTCCGACTTAACGTCGCTGGTGCTTCATAGCCTGAAGGCCTAGCGTTATGTCCTTTGCGACACTCGACGATCTCGACTGCGCCGGGAAGCGCGTTCTCCTTCGTGAGGACTTCAACGTCCCGCTCAAAGACGGCGCGGTGCTCGACTACACGCGCGTCGATGCGGCGTTACCGACGCTGCATCGCTTACGCGAAAAGGGCGCTCGCACCATCGTGCTTTCCCACCTCGGGCGCCCGAAGGGGAAAGTTGACGGTCGCTACTCGCTGCGCATCGTCGCCGATGCGCTTGCACGGCGACTCAGAACACCGGTGGCGTTTGCAGCCGATTGTATCGGCGAGCCCGCTCGCGCAGCGGTCGCCGCGCTCAAACCCGGCGAGGTCCTCGTGCTTGAAAACGTTCGTTTTCATGCCGGCGAAGAAGCGAACGATCCGGCGTTCGCGCGCGCGCTCGCCGAAAACGGCGACCTCTTCGTAAACGACGCCTTCGGCACTGCGCATCGCGCGCATGCTTCGACCGAAGCGCTCGCCCATCTCCTGCCGTGCGCGGCAGGGCCGTTGCTGGAATCGGAGATTCGCGCACTCTCGGGGCTGCTCGGCGATCCGCAGCGGCCGTTTGTCTGTGCAATCGGCGGAGCGAAGGTTCGCGATAAAGTCGCGCTTTTCACGCACATGATGGATCGCGTCGATGCCTTTTGCGTGGGCGGAGGTATGGCGAACACATTTCTCGCGGCAAGGGGAGCGAACGTCGGCTCCTCGTTACGCGACGAAGACCTCGACCCGGCGCGAGAGATTCTCGTTCGCGCCGACGGGAAGAACGTAAAAATTCACCTGCCGAAAGATGCCGTCGTCGCGCCTAGCTTCGATGCCGACGATCGCTCGCACGTCGTCTCGATCGAGGATGTCGGCAACGAGATGATTCTCGATATCGGCCCGGCGACGGCGAAGATCTATTCCGACACGCTTTCGCGCGCGAAAACGGTGGTCTTCAACGGCCCGATGGGCGTCTACGAAAAAGAGATCTATCGCGCGGGGACCCGCGCAATCGGCGATGCAATCGCTCGCGCCACCAAACGCGGCGCATTTACCGTCGTCGGCGGCGGCGATGCGGCTGCGGCGGCAACGCTCCTTGGGTTTGCCGACCGCGTCTCGCACGTCAGCACCGGCGGTGGGGCAACGCTGGAGTTTCTTGAAGGGCGGACGCTTCCGGGCATCGCCGCATTAGAGCGGGCATGAACCAACGCTCGCCGCTCTTCGTCGGCAACTGGAAGATGAATAAGAACGCGTCACAGGCGCGTTCCTTCGTTGAATCCTTTCTCCCGCTCGCCGAACATCTTCCGTCGAACGTCGGCATCGCGATCGCACCGCCCTTTACCGCGCTTGCCGCCGCTGCCGCCGCGCTCGGCCCCAGGTGTCGCATCGCACTCGCCGCCCAGACGATGAGTGAATTTGCGGAGGGCGCATATACCGGTGAGATCGCCGCACCGATGCTTGTGGAATTCCATGTCACGTACGTTATTCTCGGTCATTCCGAGCGTCGGCTCTACCAACACGAGAGCGATGCAACGATCGGAGCGAAGGTACGCGCCGCGCTCGATGCCGGCATCACGCCGATTCTGGCCGTCGGTGAGAGCCTCGCGGTTCGCGAGGCGGGAGATGCCGTCGCACACGTTCTCGCACAGATTCAGGCTGCGACCGGCGACCTAACAGAGGAGCAAGCCGCGCGCATCGTTCTCGCCTACGAACCGATCTGGGCGATCGGTACCGGAAAGAATTGCGACTGCGACCGCGCGCAAGAAATCGCCCACGCAGCTCGCGCCGCCCGCAGCGCATTCGCCGAGATTCCGATTCTCTATGGAGGGAGCATGAAGCCCGAGAACGCCGCAGCGTATATGAAGATGCCCGATATCGACGGCGGGCTCGTCGGCGGCGCATCGCTCGACCCCCATTCATTTGCGAATCTTATCGCCGGAGCGATTGCGGAGTGAAGTATCGTCCGCTCGTTCTTGCGGTGCTCGACGGCTGGGGTTATCGCCCTGAAAAGTACGGAAACGCCATCGCCGCATCGCGGTTGCCGCAGTACGATGCGCTGTTAGAGCGCTTTCCCAACACCCTTCTCGATGCAAGCGGCGAGGCGGTCGGGTTGCCGAAAGGGATCATGGGCAACAGTGAAGTCGGGCACATGAATCTCGGCAGCGGTCGCGTCGTTCCGCAAGGCGTCGTGGTCATCGACGACGAGATCGAACGTGGCGAGTTCGCTCGGAACCCCGTTTTGCTCGACACCTTCGCACATCTTCGGCGCACCGGCGGGAGCCTGCATCTTCTCGGTCTGCTCTCCGACGGACAAGTACACAGTTCCATTACGCATCTCTTTGCGCTGATCGACGAAAGTGTGGCGGCGAAGATTCCGTTTGCGATCCACGCATTTCTCGACGGCCGCGACACGCCGCCGCGCTCGGCGCATCGATATATCGACGCGCTCGAAAGTCGGCTCGCCGCGCTTTCGGCCGAGGGAGCGATCGCGACGATCTCCGGGCGTTTTTACGCGATGGATCGCGATGCTCGCTGGGAGCGAACGCGCGCTGCATACGATCTGCTCGCCGACGGCACGACCGAACGACACTTCGCAACGGCGGCCGATGCGTTGGAGTACGCTTATGCACGCGACGAAAGCGATGAATTCGTCATTCCGTCGGCGATTGGGAAAACGCGAACCGTCAAAGACGGCGACGCCTGCATCTTTTTTAACTTCCGTCCCGACCGTGCGCGCCAGTTAACGACGATGTTCGCCAACGACGAGCGCTATCACGATTTACGTTTCGTGACGATGACCAAATACGACGAGTCCTTTCCGAACCCGGTGCTCTTCGGCCCAAGGCCGCAGCATCAAACCTTCGGCGAAGTGCTCGCCCGCGCGGGATTACGACAGTTGCGTCTCGCCGAGACGGAAAAATACGCGCACGTCACGTACTTTTTTAACGGCGGGCGCGAAGAGATCTTCGCGGGCGAAGAGCGCACGCTCGTTCCCTCCGACCGCACCGTCGCAACCTACGACCTCGCACCGCGTATGAAAGCGCGCGAGATTACCGACGAGGCGCTCGCCGCGCTTGCTTCGGGAAGCTTCGATGCCGTGGTCATGAATTACGCCAACGCCGACATGGTCGGGCACACCGGAAAATGGGAACCGACCGTCGAGGCTTGCGAGATTCTCGACGGCTGTATCGCCGAGCTCGCGCAGGCCGTGCTTGCAGCAGGCGGGCTCTTGGCGATAACGGCCGACCATGGAAATGCCGAAGAGAAAATCGATGAAGCCGGCAATCCGCTCACCGCGCATACGACCAATCCGGTTCCGCTGATCTTGGTCGCAGATGATTTGGAGATCGGATTGCGCGACGGCGGGAAACTCGGCGACGTCGCGCCGACGCTTTTGACGTTGATGGGCCTTCCGGTGCCCACGGAGATGACCGGATCGATTCTTCTCGAACCATAACCGCACGGATACAAGGAGGGACCCCATGATCGATCGACGCGCCCCATCCGATAAAGTCCTCTCGCGCGATGCCGCAACGATAGAACAGCTCGCCGGAGGAAAGATCGACGTGGCGATCGTCCTCGGCACGGGGCTCTCGACCGCGCTGCACCAGCACTGGAACTTTAACGCGCTCCCATACGACCGGCTGCTCGGAATCCCCGTCGCACCGTTGCTCGGACACGCCGGTGAGGTACTCGTCGGTGTCTGGCGAGGAAAGCGCGTCGCCGCATTCGCCGGGCGCGTGCATCTCTACCAAGGATTCTCGGCGCAGCAAGTCACCGCGACGGTGCGTCTCGCCGTCGAAGCGGGTGCAAGTACGCTGATGCTAACGAACGCTGCGGGAGCGATCAACGAAGGTTATGCCCCCGGCGACCTGATGCTCATTGCCGATCAACTCAACCTCACCGGCCACAATCCACTCGTCTCGCTACCGCAACAGAATCTCTTTCTCGATTGCAGCGAACTCTACAGCGAGCGCTTGCGCGCCCATCTGCGCGCCGCTGCAGGCTCAATGCCGCTGCACGAGGGCGTCTATGCCGGATTGCTCGGCCCAACCTACGAGACCCCGGCAGAGGCGCGGTGGCTCCGCACGATCGGCGCCGATGCTGTCGGCATGTCGACGGTGCTTGAAGCGATCG
>JAJXVC010000149.1 GCA_021782295.1 bacterium
CGCGCGACGATGTCGGGATCACCACCGATGCGTACGTGGTGAGCGCGCGTACCGGTACGGGAATCGACGCCCTACGGGGCGCTCTTAGCGAACGTGCATCGGATGAGCGAGATCGTTTGCATCGGGCTCGGCCAGCCACACCGTAACGTCGGAGGCGAGCCACTGTGCCATCTGTTCGAGATGGCCGCTATAAAAATGACGGATGCGCGAAAAGGCGGCATAGGCCGCCTCTCGGTCGCGCACGGTGTAGCCGGCGGTCTCGAGGCGCTCGCATGCAAGGACGAAATGCTCCTCTGCGATGCGCTCGCCGGGAGCGTGCGGGAGCATGAAGTAGTTTGCAAGGTCGCTGAGCAGGTGACGCGCGGCACCGAGGAGCGCGCGAGCTTCGGCTTGCGCGTAGGGCGCATCGACGGTCGTAACGGTGATTGCCGCCGCATCGAGTACCGCGCCGAGCGAACTCATCCAAGAATGATTGTCGTGCGCAGAGCGAAAGAGCGCGATCTGCGGGTAAGCGAGCGTTTGATCGAGCGTGCTGACGCACCACGATTCCGCTTCGCGCAAAAATGCCGCAAGCTCTTGCGGCGCTTTCGTATCGGCACAGAAGAGCAACAGACCGACGCCGCTCGGCGGCGCCCCGGCACGCGCGCTCAAACGCACGACGAATTCTTCGCGCCGGTTGAACGCGGCGAGCATCGTCAATAGGAAGGAGGCGAGAACGGCGATGATCGTGACGCCGGTCGCCCCGGTTACAAGCGCTACAAGTCGGGTAATGCCGTTTCCGGGAACGATGTCGCCGAAACCGATCGTCAGCAGCGTAACGCCGGCGAAATAAATCGCGCCCGGTCCGCTGGGGTGCGGGTGGAGGTGGTCGCGCAGCGCGTAGAAGATGCCGCCGAAGCCGAGAATGAGCAGCGTAATCCAGATGCCGATCTGCACGAAGAGGTTGAACGGCGCGAAAATCGAGAGAAATTCGTCGCGGCGGCCGTGTTCGTTAAAGTTCGCGGCGATGCGTTTCCAGATCGGCCACCCCACGCGCGAAAGCGTTCCGCTCGCGCGCCAGGTGCGATTCGATGCGCGCGGGATAACGGCGAGGAAAATATCGCGTAACGATAGCGCGACGAGAAGAAGGCCGCCGAGGGCGGAGAGCGCATCGAGCCACATAAACGCGCTCTTCGCCGCGGGAGTTGGCGGTTCCGCGAGCGCGCGATGGCGCCGCGGAAAAACGGTGGTGTCGCACGGCTCGGAGGCGTGGGAACAGCGTCGGCTATGGGTTCGCAGCGCGCCTTTACGATGCTTGAAACGATCGCTGCTCTGGGGATCGTCGCGCTCTTGCTGCTCGCCGGGCTGCGCATCGCGACGCTCGCCCGCGAGCCCGGCGCAACGGCGGATGCCGCCGCACAGCTCGATAGTGCGATTGCCCTTGCCCGCTCGCTCGCCCGTGCCTCGGGGAACGGCGCGACGCTCTTAGCGCTGCCGCGCAACGATACGCAGGGAAAAACGATCGTCGGCTTTCGCATCGTGATCTACCGCGGGCGCCCCACCGCTCCCGGAGCGGCGACCCTCGCGCGCGAGTTGCCGTTGGTTGCCGATGCCACGTTACGCGAAGCGAGCGTCGGCGCGCCGCCGTTCGCGATTTTCTTTCGGCGCGACGGCAGTGCGGTTGCGCTCGCGCACCCGTCGCTCGGCGGCAGCGCCGTGGCGCCGCAACTCGTAGCGATCGCCGCGGAACCGCCATGCCCGAGTGCAACCGGGCTATCGTTGCTCGTCACGCGCAACGGCGCGACTGCAACGCGCAGCATTCCGTGCCCGGTCGCCGAGGGCATGGTTGCAGCCGTGCCGCAGGCTTCGATGACGCCGAATCCGCCGACGCTCGCGCCGCAATCGTTGCTGTTCGCATGGCCGAGCGCGCCGACGCAGTGGTTTGCCGTCGCGGAGTTCGGGTATCGAGGATGGTTCGCCGCAACCGGCGGGGCGATGCAAAATTTCACGTGTCGCGCAAGCGGCACGGCCGTGGTGATCTTTCCGAATTCGCCGCCGTACTCCGGGCCGCAGTCGCTTGCCGATGCGCAGAGCGTTCCACCGCCGCCGACTGCGGTGCCGTATGCGTATGCGGCGAGTACGAGTGTTGCCGCGGGCGCGATGGACGATGCACCGGCGCATTTCCCGGTGTATCCCGTCGCGGCGGGGATCTGCACGATCCCGATCGTCGATGCATCCGCGCAACGGATCGATCCGTGGGGGAATCCGCTCGTCGTCGCGACGCAGGTTATGGGGTGGTTAACGCTGGCGAATCCGGTGACCGGCGCAACGGCAACGGCGAAGAGCGCGCCGCTGGTGACAAACCGAACCCCGCTCTCCTCGGGGCAGAGCGTCACGGTCAACGCGAGGAAAAGCTACGATAACGAAGCTGCGGGGATCGTTTTCACGGCACCAATGTGGAGTTCGGCGAGTTGCGAGAGCGCGCTCACGTTTACCGCGGCGGGCAACAATATGGCGGGCAGCGCCCCCACCGGCACCGCCACGCACTCGTTCCTGATTACCGACAGCAACCCCCCAAGCAGCGCGCTTGCGTGTACGGGAACGATCACCGACCAGTACGGCGAACCGCGTGTCGCCTTTACGGTGAACGTTGCGGCATCGGCCGTGGCCTCGTTGTTGACCTGGCCCGCTGGGGGCGTGGCCGAGGCGGCCTCGGGGACGACGCTGGCGATGCTGCCGATGCACGAGCCGCTCATCGCACAGTTGTTCGGTGCAGAGATCGCCGATGCGCTCACAAGCGGCTGCAAAGCCGTGGCGATCGGGAGCGGCACCTACCCAACCTCGTACACTCCGGCAACGATTCTCGGGACGCAACCGAACGGGCAACTGCTGCCAGCCGGGGTGCAAGCGTTACTCACGGGACAAGGGTACAGCGTCGATGCAACCGGCTGCGTCTTACAGAATGGCGCACCCGCCGCGCAAGCCCCGCTCGTTGCGTATGAACCGGGTGACACGAGCGCGACGACGCCGACGTATGCTCCATTAGCACAAAATTGCACTGGTATCGCGTCGATGGGATTGCTTTATCCGGGCAGCACTGGGCCGCAGGTGCTTATTCCGGTGATTCCCGGCACGAATTCGGGAAGTTGCTCGGTCACGGTCGCGACGACGCCCGCCCAGGCGAGCGCCCCTGCGAACGGAACCGGCCTGGTTGGGGTGGACGTGATCGGGCCATGCACGAACGGTATGACCCTTGCGCTTGGAGCGACCTGCCTCTTGCAAGCCGAAACCGCTACGTCGTCGCCGTGTTACCCTGTAGGCAGAAATGGAATAAACGGTTCTAGCGGATATTCGGAGACATTTGCCGGATACAAGATTGTGAACGGCCCAGGCAGCGGTACGTTCAGCGGGTTGTATTTTACCTCCACGGTTGCCGGAGCCGTCACGCTGCAAGACTATTTCAACGTAACGACCTACAACGATCAAAATAAGTGTGCCCCCTCAAAGCCAACGCCGACGCTACAACCCGGAAATATACAACTGACGATCAACTAAGAGGTTCTCGGAGAAACGAAAGAAGCCGAAGCGGTGAACGCTCCGGCTTCTTTCTCGCGCCGTTGTATTTAGGGCCAAACCGGCACGTTGGGATCGGTGAACGAACGCGGGTCGATGGGGAATTCGATACTCTGCATCGCTTCGTTATTCGTGCCTCCGTAGGCGCTGAAGATGACGAATTGTCCGGCGAACCATTCGGTCTGTGGGTTCACCGCGTAGGTGTTCGCGCCGGGAACGAAGGACGACGCAACGCCGGTTTGGCAACTTACACCGCCGCCACCCTCGTTTCCCGTCGTAATCAACCCGAACGCATTTCCCGGCCAGGGAGCGTTCGCGTAATTCGGGTTTTGACGATAGATTTGAAACGCCCGCGCGTTCTCCAATAACCATTCATCGATGGTTCCCGCTGCGAGCCCGTTCGCGGCGCGCTCTTGCTGCCAATCGACCAAGCACGGCGTCTCGGCCGTCGGACTCAGCGTTGCGAGCCGATACTCGCCGTTGGTTTCCCAGGGCTGCGGGGTGATCGTCGGTACGGGCGGCAGCGTCGGCGCGAGCAGCGTTTGATTGCCACCCGTCAGCGTCACGTTATCGTGAACGGTCGCCTGTACCGGGTCGGTGTCGCTCGTGCTGTCGTTGCCGATGACGAGCAAGTAGTGCCCGTTGGGCGCAGCGTTGAGCGTGAACTGCCCGCTCGCGTTGGTCGTCGCTTGCGGCGAAGGCAGCGGTGTTGGGCACCCATCGTTCTCCGGGGTCTCTTGGGCGAGCGGCGGCGGCGTGCCGCAGGTGCCGGGGCCGTTCCCCCAGGGCATCAGCACGACGCGAACGCCCGCAAGCGGGTTTCCGTTCGCGTCGTTGACCACGACACCCGAGGCGTTGGTGGTCGCCGAGCCAGGGGTCGAGACCGGGACAGGGGTGCTGCCGCCGACCGGGAGCGGATTCGAGCCGCCACCCCCGCCACCACAGGCAACCAAGAGGGCCGCAACCATAGCAAGAGCACCGAATGCATAGAGGCTCTGTTGAGTCTTCATCACCGCGCTCTCTCCGAAACCGCTGCGCGATATCCTCTCGAAGAAGGCGCCGCCGACAAAAATTGAGATACGCGTTCGAATGGCGTGAGCCGTCGGAACCGTGGAGGAGGCTCACGCTCACGTCGCGGCGCTCTTACTTCATGTCGATCGTGTGATCCGGTTTGTCGACCTCTACGTCGAGAGTATATTTGGTGACGAATTGCAATTTCTTGGAGATCGAAAGAGTGTCGCGCTGTTCGGCCTCGTGGTGATGCACTGCTGTGCCGACCTCATCGGTCGTCATCGAATACCTCTCGATATGTTTTTATAACGCGATTCCAGTCGGGGCTCGCGACGGGAGATCCGCCGCTTCGTATGCGCCACGCAATGTCAGGTGCCGACCCTCCCCATCCGCCATCGTCCAGACCGGTCTCTTTGTAGATAAAACCGGGGGGTTGAATGGCACGTGCAGTATCG